>JAZSOY010000069.1:0-4946 GCA_045537155.1 Acutalibacteraceae bacterium | reverse complement strand
GCGATACGGGTACCAATATGGTGAAAACATTCGGCGGCGGTTTGCGTTCCGTACCGGACGATATTGCGCACGTCGGAGAGTATATGCAACAACTCTCGCGTGCAGTACTTTTGTCGGCACGTGGCAATTCGGGGGTTATTTTTTCGCAATTCATCCATGGATTATCCCGCGGTTTTATGTCGTTATCCACCGTCACCTTTGCGGACCTTGCCTATGCTTTCGACTGTGCGACAGATGATGCCTACGCTGCTATTATCTCGCCGGCTGAGGGCACTATCTTGACTGTCATTCGCGAGGCGGCCGGATTCCTTAACCGCAAACAGGGCACGTATGATGATTTTCAGACCGGATTGGCCGCTTTATTGGAACAAATGAAACTCTCCCTTGCCAAAACGCCGGACTTGCTTCCGGTTTTACGCGAGGCCGGTGTGGTAGACAGCGGCGGTGCCGGCTTGGTATATTTTATGGAAGGTATCTATGCCTATTTCTGTGGCGAGTCATTAGAAAACATCCCGGAAATGGAGGATATGATGCCCTCCTCCACGGTTGATGCCGGTCATTTCGGACCGGACAGCACTTTGAAATATGGGTATTGTACCGAGTTCATCCTTCAACTAATGAATGCCAAAGTGGATATTGCTACTTTCGACTGCCATGCGTTTGTTAAACCGCTGGAATCGCTGGGTGATTCCATTGTATCGGTGTACAACGATGGTATTGTGAAAATCCATATTCACACCTTTACGCCGGAAAAAGTGTTAGAATACGGTAGACGGTTCGGTGAATTTGTGACGATAAAAATTGAAAATATGTCTGTACAACACAGTGAGGTTGTAGCGACGTCGCCGCGTGAACACCTAAAATACGCGATTGTAACCGTTGCCTCCGGTGACGGTATTGTGGATTATTTTTATGAAATCGGTGCCAATGTGGTGATTAACGGTGGTCAGACCAACAATCCGTCGGTCGATGCCTTTATTGAGGCATTCCGGTCTTTGGATGCGGAGCATATTGTGGTTTTACCAAACAACAGCAATATTCTTCTGACCGCCCAACAAGCGGCTGAGTTGTATACCGACACCGATATCCGCATCATCCCGACAAAATCCGTCGTAGAAGGTTATTCCGCCCTGTCTATGATGGATTTGTGGTGTGATACGGTGGAACATCTCATTGAAAATATGAGTGCCGGTCTTAGTAACGTCACGACCGGCTACGTAACCACGGCAACACG
Source organism: Acutalibacteraceae bacterium (assembly GCA_045537155.1). Classification (GTDB taxonomy): domain Bacteria; phylum Bacillota; class Clostridia; order Oscillospirales; family Acutalibacteraceae; genus RGIG3009. The sequence goes on along the minus strand of JAZSOY010000069.1, from coordinate 3,712 downwards.
TGATGCATGCATCAATCATGTAACCGTACAACGTGGCGAATATATTGGTTTAGATAATACATCCATCCTATCGCACGGTAGCGACAAGGTAGAAACCGCCCTTAGTCTCATTCATACCGTAACGCAGACAACTCCCAAGGAAGTCATCATTGTATTTTACGGCGCCGGTGTAACGGATGAACAGGTCACCACACTGCGTACGCAGTTAGAAAACGCATATCCTATGGCAGATATTGGCTTTGTAAACGGGAAACAACCGGTATACGATTTTATTATTTCGCTGGAATAAGAGGGATACCTATGCAAAAAATTGTGGTTGACATTTACGGCGCAGATGCCGGTATCCAGCCGATTGTCTGCGGCATTGGGCGGGCACTCCAAGAAGGCTTGCCGTTTTTCCCCGTGATGGTTGGTGATACCACACAAATCACCCACTACTTGGCGCAATACGATATTGCGCCCGACCGTTATGAGGTGGTTCACACCGACCGCTTTATCGACAACAACGCGGCACCGACCTGTATTTTCGGCGGATGCGATGATACATCCATGGCTTTGGCGTATGCACGGTTGAAGCAGGATAACGACTGCATTGCGATGATGTCGCCCGGCAATACCGGTGCGCTACTCGTCGGTTCCATTTGCCGATTAGGCTTGTTGCCCGGTCTGAAAACACCGGCGTTGGCCAGCGCCCTCCCCTGTGCCGGTGATGATTTGGTTTGTCTTGTAGATTGTGGAGCAAATATAGAATGTACACCGGATGATTTGGCTCGGTTTGCCAGTATGGGTAGTGTGTTTTCGCAGTGTATCTGTCGTTTGGAACAGCCGCGTGTCGGGCTGATGTCGGTAGGACGTGAAAGTCAAAAAGGCAATGCTTTAACACGAGCGGCGTATGATAAAATTGAAAAGTTACCCGTGAATTTTGTGGGAAATCTGGAAGGCAGTGACTTGGTTTCGGGATATGCCGATGTCATTGTAACCGACGGATTTTCCGGCAATCTCCTGCTCAAAAATGCCGAAGCCGTGGGTAAAGCCGCTTTAGCGATTGTAGAAACTCTGGGTGATGATTCCCTGATAATACAACAAATTAAAGAAAAATTATGGAATACCTTTGACTTTAACTCGCGCGGTGCAGCAACGTTCCTTGGCACAAAAAAGCCGGTAGTAAAAATGCATGGCAGTGCTAACGAAAATACCGTCGTTTCCACGGTGGAACAAATTCTACGACTACAACAAGCAGGATTTTCCGAAACCATGGCCCAAACACTGAATAATTAATAAGAAAGACAAACAATTCCTGAGAACTGTTTGTCTTTATCTTCGTTACTTATTCGCGCGTTTTTGAGGCAATAAACAGAAACTTGTATAGGAAATACCGCAACGGTATGCCGATAAGAAATATCAGATTAAATGCCGCAAATAACGGCAACTGCGGTGTGAGGTATCGGCATAGCATACATCCGAGCATATAAACAAAATAAGTAATCACCGTATAAATCAGCGTGCGTAAGTAATCGTAACACGGTGTATGCTTAAAACAAACATATTTGTTAAGCAAAAAGTAAACAAGAACCGATAATGCACCGGCACTGGGAATGGTAAAAAGCAAATGTTGATACGAGAAAATACACGAGGCAACCAGTACGCAACATTCTGCGGCCAATAAAGCAGCAAACGTACCGCGTGCCAACCAGAACAAACTTTTGTAGATTTTCACGGTATCCCCGATGGGGTCAAAGTGCGAGGATTCGTTGTTGCCGATATAAATCGCTTCAACAGGTATGGTAGAAATGCGGATGTTCTTTTTCGCAGCGTAATACAATACGTTCATTTCATAATCGTAGTTGTTTTTATCTACGGCAATGAGCCAGTCAATATGTATTTTTGAAAACCCACGTAAACCGGACTGGTTATCCGACAAATACCGGTGGGACAGTAACGCATACACCACGCGTGATAAATCGTTTCCCACCTTCGAGCGAAACGGAATGGTACGTCCAAATTGCCGCACAGTCAAAACGAATCGGTCACCGGCATGCAATCGCTCTTGAATGCGCAGAACATCTTCCACACGGTGTTGCCCGTCGGCATCGCAAGTGATAAAATGCTCACACTCCGGCAAATTATCGCGGATATACCGCATACCGGCTTTCAAAGCTGCCCCTTTTCCGCAGTTTTTCTCTAAGGTTACCACAGTAGCATTCTTTTCTACTGCGTCAAAAATCGGTGCATATGTTTCCCCACTCCCGTCGTTCACGACAACCACTACAAAGTTACAATCACACAACCGTTGTGTCAGTGTGAGTAACTGTTCGTCCGGTTCATACGCCGGAATCAGGACCACATCCATTTTTACTTCCCCTATCCTATGTTTTCCCTCAAAAACGTGTGAATGGTTTCCATTACTTCTCGATTGGCGGTTCCATCCGCATCAAACAACAAATCGCTGTGACCACTTTGGTCCGGCGCAGAACGCACACAATATTGCACTTTATCGGATACAATGTTGTCTTTGTGCGAATAGATGGAATATCGCGATACCGGCACTTGGATATCCTCTTCGCCATGAATGACTAACACCGGTATATCGCTGTTAGACAGTATTTTATCGGCGCTGAGATTAACGGTTTCGGCCCCGAACAGTGTGGCTTGATAAAGCCATAACGGACCGTAATTGCCGTATGCTAATGGGCCGACATAGCGCGTGGCCGCTGAGAGGACTCCCTCCATTGCACTGTTGACACCACTGACGGTTACCACCGCCGCAATATCGGATTGCGATGCTAAGGCACAACAGGCCGCATAACCTCCGCAACTGTGGCCGAACAGCACCACTTCATCATACCCAAAACGCGCGTTGGTGTTCACATAGTCAATGGTGGTGTTCATATCTAACAACACCTGGGAAAAACCCACTGTGGATTTTCCACCCGAAGCACCGCATCCGGTCATATCAAAAGCAAACACCGACCACCCATATTCTAAAAAACTATGAATCTGCCACCAATAACTGTCCGCAACCGCACCATAGCCGGGAGCCAATACCACCAAAGCATTTTGGTTTGTGTTATTCGGACATCGATAAAGATACCCGGTCAAGTGGTGCTTGTCGGACGGATAATGATGCGTTTCGCGGTTTTCCACCATAGCGCTTAAAACGGTCGGCGGCGTAGCGGTATCTACCTCAACACGCGAAAAAATATCGTCATAAATCCATTTGGTGGCCAGCATCGATACGATTAGCCAGCCTACCACTGCGGCAATAATAATGATGAGTCCCTTCTTCTTACTTGTGAAGTGTGATTTCATCATCTAGTATCACCTCAGCGCTTGGAATTATTAAAAGGAGAGTTTACTATGCGTTTTGTTCCGGATTACACCTTACGCATTGTGGAAGATGAGGTGTTCCCTGCCTCCATCGTAACCATGGAGAAACAATTAGACACCTATCGGCATGAAGGTACCTTGAGTGGTGTAGGCGGTATTACTCTGTATTATGAATATTTTTTAGCGGAACACAGCACAGCCTCTGTGGTTATTGTGCATGGGCTTAGTGAATTCACAAAAAAATTCCACGAATTAACAGTGTATTTGCTCAACCAAGGATATAATGTTTTTCTGTATGACCAACGTTGTCATGGACATTCCGACCGTTTGACAACGGCATCCGAATTGGCACACGTGGATTCCTATGATGACTATGTAGCAGACC
>JAZSOY010000226.1:0-2212 GCA_045537155.1 Acutalibacteraceae bacterium | reverse complement strand
TCTTCTTGTTCGCGATGGTCTTCTTCGGGCCCTTACGGGTACGCGCATTGGTTTTGGAACGCTGACCGCGCACCGGTAACCCTTTGCGATGACGCAAACCGCGATAACTACCGATTTCAATCAACCGTTTGATGTCAAAGGCGATATCGCGACGCAAATCGCCTTCCACCACGCAGTGGTGGTCGATGTACTCACGCAACTTCGAAACTTCGTCCTCCGTCAGGTCCCGTACACGGGTATCCGGATTGACGCCGGAAGCTGCCAAAATGTCGTTTGCAGTCTTACGGCCGATGCCGTAAATGTAGGTCAAACCAATCTCCACGCGTTTGTCGCGGGGCAGGTCGACACCAGCAATACGTGCCATAAATTATCCTTCCTTTCGGTTCGCCGCCGTAGCGGCTTCAATCGGGCGTCAACCTTGACGCTGCTTATGCTTGGGGTTTTCGCAAATGACCATGATGCGGCCCTTGCGCTTGATTATCTTGCATTTTTCGCAGATTTTCTTGACAGAAGGTCTGACTTTCATAAAAAATTACCTCCTTTTTTGCTTTCACCGTTGTGGTCATCGGACCCGCGTTTTCGGGGCTCCCGACCTTATTTTGTTCTCCACGTAATTCGACCTTTGGTCAAATCATACGGGGACATCTCCACTGTTACCTTATCACCGGGTAAGATGCGAATGAAATTCATCCGCAACTTGCCGGAGATATGGGCGAGAATTTGATGGCCGTTGGGAAGTTCTACCTGAAATGTTGCATTCGGCAGTGCTTCAACCACGACACCCTCCAGTTCGATAACGTCCGCTTTGGACATGCTGGTTCCTCCCTCTCGTTACGGCATGGTCAAGATTGTAGGGCCGTCTTGCGTGATGGCAACGGTGTGCTCAAAATGAGCAGACAACGTGCCGTCGGCGGTGACGGTCGTCCATCCGTCCTTTAGAACACGGACCTCCGGACCGCCAAAATTAACCATAGGTTCAATGGCTAAGGTCATACCCGGAAGCAAGCGTGAGCCGCGACCGGGAGTACCGAAGTTGGGGACGCTGGGGTCTTCGTGAAGATTCGTGCCTACTCCGTGGCCGACAAATTGCCGTACAACCGAGTAACCACGCATCTCGACATACTGCTGCACGGCGGCTCCGATGTCGCCCACGCGATTGCCCGCTACTGCCTGTGCAATGCCTTCGTAAAGGCTCTCACGCGTAGCATTGAGCAACGCTTCCGCTTCCGGTGAGATATCTCCTGCCGGAAACGTGGCGGCATTATCGCCGTGAAACCCATGGATACATGCGCCTACATCAATGCTGACGATGTCGCCGGCTCGAATAACGCGCGTATCCGGTATGCCGTGGATAACTGTCTCATTCACAGAAATACAGGCACTGGCGGGATATCCCCCATATCCCAGAAAGGAGGGCGTTGCGCCCTGACTTTCGATGTAGCGGCGAATCAATCGGTCAATCTCACCGGTGGTGACACCGGGTTCCACTGCTTCGCCTGCCAGTTTTAACGCTCGTGCCGAGATAATACACGCTTCCCGCATCATGGAAAGCTCTCGGCTGTTCTTAATGGCTATCATACCCCGGCCTCTGCTGCTGCCAGTGTCAGTTTGGTGGTTTCTGCCACTTCTTCCTGACCTTCAACAACAACGAGCTTACCGCACGCAGCATAATACTCCTTAAGCGGCTCGGTCTGTTGATGATAGACCTGCAAGCGTTCCCGCACTGTGTCGGGATGGTCATCCTTGCGCTGAACAAGGGTGTTGCCGCACTTGTCGCAAACGCCTTCCACCGTCGGCTGTTTATAGTCGATGTGGTAGGACGCTCCACAAGCAGAGCAAACACGGCGGCCCGATACACGCTGGGCAATCACCTCATCCGCGACCTCGATATCGATAACGCGGTCAATGGCGATACCCATGCGGTCAAGCGCCTCGGCTTGGGGTATGGTGCGCGGAAATCCATCCAGAATGAATCCGTTGCGGCAATCGTCTGCGGCGAGGCGGTCACGGATAATACCGATAACCACCTCGTCGGGAACCAACCGCCCTGCATCCATATACTCTTTGGCTTTCTGTCCCAACTCCGTACCGCTTTTCAGCGCTTCACGGATAATATTACCCGTGGAAATCGTAGGGATGTTCAGATACTCGCTGAGAACCTCAGCCTGTGTGCCTTTAAGTCGGATCGTAGCCATGTCGTTCTGTGAGCCAA
>JAZSOY010000038.1:0-3113 GCA_045537155.1 Acutalibacteraceae bacterium | reverse complement strand
GTCCTAACGGGCGCCTTTTTGGTGTTTTTTGTGCTGTGTGATTTTGGAGGATAAAGGGGGTGGCGGTATGCCATGGGTAGCGGCAGTTGCGCTGGAGCAGACAGCGTATCATTTTGACAAACTTTACCATTATCTTGTGGATATGCCGACACCGCCGGAACGTGGTTGTCGCGTGCTGGTGCCGTTCGGAAAAGGGAATCGTTTTCGTCAGGGCATCGTGATGCAGTTGACGGAAACCGAGGACATCACGCAACTCAAACCCGTGATGGAGGTGTTAGATGAGCACCCCGTATTGAGTGAGGAACTGTTGGATTTGGCGCTGTGGATGAAAGAACGCACGTTTTGCACCGTCTTTGATGCGGTGCGTGCCATGCTTCCCACAGGATTATATTGGAATGTTAAGCCGGTGTTCTTGCCGGTACGACCGATTGACGATGAACAGGCACGTCAAATGACACCCGACGAAACCGCTATCTATCAGTTGGCGTGTACGATGAGCAGTCGTTGTCCGGAGGGTATTCCGGCGGACAAACTGTTAAAATGTGCCGGTCTGGCAAATGACCACACCCTCTTAATACATATATGCAAGCGTGGGTGGTTAACGCGCGGTGACGACGCCTTTCGCCGTTCGGGTGATGCCACGCGCCGTATGGTGCGACTGTGCGTACCACCGGAAGAATTGGCGGAGATAGAAGTATCTGCCAAGTGCAGTGTCAAGCAAAAATCCGTATTGGGATTGTTAGCGGAGGCCGGTATCGCCTCGGTAAAAGAATTGTGTTATCTGGCCGGCGTGACCGAAGCCGTGGTAACGGCTTTGGTGAAAAAGCAGTTGGTGGAGATATATGACCAAGAATGGTTGCGTTCTAAGACGGCAGAGCACGCGGTGACGACACTCCGACCGACGGTACTGAATGACGAACAACAGCGTGCTTTTGAGGAGTTGCTGGCACGTTATCGCGAACCCGAAGCCGCGTGTGCGTTGCTGCATGGCGTTACCGGCAGCGGAAAAACGCAGGTGTATATGAATTTGATTGACCGTGTACTCGCTGACGGTAAACACGTCTTGGTGATGGTGCCGGAAATCTCATTAACACCGCAGTTGACGGAGCAATTTTTACAGCGTTACGGTGCGCGTGTGGCCGTGTTACACAGCAGTTTGTCGGTCGGCGAGCGTATGGATGAGTGGAAACGTATTCGCCGCGGCGAAGCCTCGATTGTGGTGGGCACGCGCTCGGCGGTGTTTGCACCGGTGGCGAATTTGGGTTTGGTCGTCATAGACGAGGAACAAGAGCATACCTATAAATCAGAAAGTGTACCGCGTTACCACGCGCGCGAGGTGGCGAAATTTCGTTGTGCGCGGCACAAGGCCTTGCTGTTGTTAGCCTCCGCTACTCCCAACGTGGAAAGTTATTACGCCGCCTTGAACGGACGGTATTCGTTGCACACGTTGGATGCACGTTACGGAGAATCGCTGTTACCGCAGGTAGAAGTCGTGGATATGCGCGAACAAGCGGTGGACAACGCCGTGTTTAGTGAGCCGCTGGTGCGTGCTTTGCACACGTGTGTGGAACAAAAACAACAAGCCATTTTGTTACTGAACCGACGGGGGTATCAAACGTTTGTATCTTGCCGGTCTTGCGGTCAGGTCGTTATGTGTCCGTCGTGCAGCATTTCGATGACATACCATCGTGCCAACGGGCAGTTGATGTGCCATTATTGCGGTCACACGCAATCACCTGCCGTTCGCTGTACGGCGTGTGGTTCGGAGCACATTCGGTATTCCGGTATGGGGACACAACGCGTGGAAGAAGAATTGCGACGGTTATTCCCCAATATTCGCGTGTTACGGATGGATACCGATACCACGATGTCGCGGTTCGCGTATGAAGAGAAATTCAAAGCGTTCGCCGCTGGGGAATACGATGTGATGATTGGCACACAGATGGTTGCCAAAGGGTTAGACTTCCCCAACGTATCGTTGGTGGGCGTGTTATCTGCAGACCAGTCGCTGTACGCCGGTGATTATCGTGCGTACGAAACGACATTTTCGTTGTTGACACAGGTGATTGGCCGTGCCGGGCGACGATTACAGCCGGGTAAAGCGATTGTACAGACGACTACGCCGGAACACTATATTCTCGGTCTGGCGGCACAGCAAGATTACTCGGCATTTTATGATGTGGAGATTGCGGTACGCCGTCAAATGAAATATCCACCGTTTGCAGAGTTGTATGTATTTGGTGTCGTCGGTAGTCGTGAAACGGCGGTACAGCAGGCGGCACAGCGCGTACTTGCCTTGTTGCGTGAAACGGTGCAACAACCGGCGTATGACGGTTTGCCGTTGATTGTGCTGGACCCGACACCGGCAACGGTGGCACGGGTATCCGGTAAGTACCGCTATAAAGTGCTAATCAAGACCGCCGCTACCGCGACGGCGCGTCGTTTGGTAGGAGAGGTGCTGTCGCGATTCGCGGCAGATACGGCAAACCGCGACGTGACGGTGTTTGCCGACCGCAATCCGTCGACGATTTTATGATGTAAGGAGAGATAGACGATGGCGATTCGTAATATTTTGAAAGATAATGACCCGGCGTTGCGTAAGGTCTGCCGTCCCGTGACGGAGTTCAATGCACGCTTGTGGCAATTGTTGGATGATATGACCGAAACGATGCATCACGCAGAGGGAGTTGGCTTGGCCGGCCCGCAAGTCGGCGTGTTGCGCCGTGTGGTGGTCATGGATGTCGGTAATGGCGTGATTGAGGCTATCAATCCGGAAATTGTGGACGAAAGCGGCACACAAGAGGGTGCGGAAGGTTGCTTATCTTTCCCCGGAAAGTGGGGGACGGTGACTCGCCCTGCCAGGGTAAAAATGAAAGCGCAAGACCGCCACGGAAAATGGTATTACCTGACGGGTGAAGAGTTGCTGGCACGGTGTATGTGCCACGAAATCGACCATTTGGACGGTGTGGTGTTTTTGGACCGCGCCAAAGAGATAGGGGCAGACGGAAACGGGGGATAAGCGTGAAGATTGTGTTTATGGGGACACCGGAATTCAGTGTGCCTTGTTTGGAACGCTTGTTGGCAGACGGACACGAAGTCGGAGGCCAAGCGGT
>JAZSOY010000024.1:0-2651 GCA_045537155.1 Acutalibacteraceae bacterium | reverse complement strand
TGTGCTGGACCAAGTCAAACCCCTTATGCGATGCTAATCGGCTGACCATGCCAATCATCGGCACATCCGCACGCACCGGCAATCCCAACCGCACTTGTAATTCGCGTTTGTTTTGGGCCTTGCCCGCCGGCTCGTCTGCCGAATAAGGGGCATACAAATCCTTATCGGTCGACGGGTCATTTTTTACCGTGTCGATACCATTCAAAATACCGCTGAGTTTCCATTCACGCAACCGCAAAATGGGGTCTAAGCCGTGCGCAAACCACGGGTCCAACAATTCCTTGGCATAGGTCGGGCTCACGGTTGTCACACGGTCTGCCGTTTCAATGCCGGCTTTCATCAAGTTAACGTACCCGTCGTATTCCACAATGTTACGCATCTCCATCGGCAAGCCGAATACATCCTCCATAATTTCCATCCCGTATTTCCCCTGATATTGGATGTTATGGATAGTATATACCGTATGCATGTGGCTGTACGGTTCTTCCTGTGCATAAAATGCTGAATGATATACCGGAATCAACGCACATTGCCAGTCGTTGGCGTGCAAGATATCCGGTTGAAAGTCAATGTGTTTCAACATCTCCAACACCGCACGCGAGAAAAAGGCAAAGCGCTCAGCATCATCATAATGGCCGTATAAACCGGTGCGTTTGAAATAATACTGGTTATCCAACAAATAGTAAATTACGCCGTCTTGCTTGGCTTCAAACACACCGCAATATTGTCGGCGCCACGCCACCGGCACCGAAAAACTGGTGACAAAGCGCATCGTGTCCCGCAATTCTTGCGGCACCGACTCATATAACGGCAGCACCACCCGACAACCGATTAACCGCTTTCGCAACGCTGTCGGCAACGAGCCGGATACATCCGCCAATCCGCCGGAGGCGGCAAACGGACGCGCTTCACTGGTGGCAAACAATACTTTCATCCGTGACACCTCCTCGTTACACCATCGTGTTTTTACGAATAATTACCGGATAATCCATACACCCTTTCAGTGCGCGACCATCCCGTACACAGACATGCTTATCCGTGACCACACATTCTAAATCCGCACCGGCGCCGATAAGACTACCCTGCATTACAATACAGTTGCGTAATACCGCACCGCGCGCAATATGCACATCGCGGAACACGATAGAATCGTGTACCTCTCCGTCAATCTGGCACCCATCGCCAATCAGCGAACCACGCACCTGCGCATGCAAACCGTACAATGCCGGCGCACAGTCACGCACCTTGGTATAAATCGGCCGACTGCCGAGAAACAGTTGTGCACGCACCGAAGCATCCAGCAACGCAAAATTGGCACGCACATAACTCTCCAACGACGAAATCACCATCGTATATTCCGGCACAAGGTAGGCGCCAATGCGACGCTCGGTAAAATGTCGCTGCAAAATATCCCATTCAAAACTGCGCTGATTGCGGCTAATAGCCATATCCACCAACTGCATCAGCAGTTGCCGCGACAGCACATATAACCCCAATCCGTAAGTCACCGTACCGTTGCCGTGGTCGGTAATAATCATATCCGTCACACGCCCGTCCTCGTTGGTAGCGATAATGGGCGATACGATATTTTTCGGCAATTCTCCCGTACAACACGCCATCGTAATCTCGGCATCACTTTGAATATGCGCATCCAGCAACGCCCGATAATCGATGTTACCGACCACGTGACAATCCGACAAAATGACATATTCCTCTTTGGAGTTGCGTAAAAACGGCAACACACCGGCCAAGGAGGTGATGCGTCCGTCGTACTGCTCTTCCCCACCCCCGAACGGCGGTAAGAAGTACAACCCCTCCGTTTTGCGCGATAGGTCCCACGCTTTACCGGAACCCAGATGGTCCATCAACGATTGGTAGTTGCTTTTGGTAATCACGCCTACCTTTGACACACCGGCATTGACCAGATTGGAAAGCGTAAAATCAATCAAACGGTATCGACCGCCAAACGGAACGGAGCCGAGGGCACGCACCGCGGTCAATTCCGGAAGTGCCTCGTCGTGCATATTGGAAAACAGCAAACCCAGTGCTCGATTATCACGCATTGTTGCCATCCCCCTTTACGATATCTCTATCTACCATCGCCTTGGCAGGCACCGTGCAACCGGCGCCTATCTGCACACCGGCAGCCACCACCGCGACACCCCAATTATCCAGTTGTGCAATCGTTTCCGGCAATTCACCGACCACCGCCTGCTCGCCGATAACGGCGTTTTCCGCGACGATAGCGTACTGCACGGTGGCACCGGCTTTGATGACCACACCCGGCATCACAATGGAATCCCGCACACATGCGCCTTCTTCCACCGTCACGCCGGCAAAAATCAAGGAGGATTCCACCTGACCATGAATGTTGCCGCCCTCGGATATCATACTGTTTTGCACCTGTGCCGTGTCACTGATGTAGTGAGGCGGCAAGCCGGAGGTGCGCGAGTAGATGCGCCACGTATCGTCTGACAAATCCAACGGCACTTTGGGATTCAGCAAATCCATATTGGCTTCCCACAAACTGTCAATGGTGCCGACATCTTTCCAGTATCCCTCAAAGCGATACGCAAACATACGCTCGCCGGCCGCCAACATCGCCGGTAATACGTTTTTTCCGAAATCGTTTTGCGACGCCGGATTGCGTT
>JAZSOY010000012.1:0-4179 GCA_045537155.1 Acutalibacteraceae bacterium | reverse complement strand
CTTTGATAACAACCTGCCGTGCATCGCGGAAAAAGAGGTATTTGCATTCCGTAATATCGCGGATAGCTTGATTTCCGAGATGCAGAAAAACGGTGCATACCTTATCAACGCACAGCAGGCGAACGAATTGGCTAAAGTGGTGTTGGTAGAGAAAACCGATAAGAACGGCAAGGTCAAAAAGACCGTCTGCCGTGATTGCGTTGGCCGCGATGCCGATGTGTTGCTTGCCAAAATCGGTGTGACCGTTAGCAAGGATATTCGTTGTATCATTTGCGAAACCGGTTTTGAACACGATTTTGTACAACACGAATTGATGATGCCGATTCTGCCGATTGTGCGTGTCGACAACATCGATGAGGCCATCGATTTGGCGGTGAAAGCGGAACACGGCAATCGCCACACGGCGCATATGCATTCCAAGAACATTGACCATTTGTCCCGGTTTGCTCGTGCGGTGGAAACCACGATTTTTGTTAAAAACGCTCCGTCGTATGCAGGTATCGGTTTCGGCGGCGAGGGGCATACCACCTTTACCATTGCCGGTCCAACCGGTGAGGGTATCACCTCGGCACGTAGTTTTACACGGTTGCGCCGTTGTGTGATGGCAGATAGTTTCCGTATTATCTAAGGAGGAACACCCATGGCATACGATGCAAAATTGGTTGAAGAAGTGATTCAGCGCGTGATGGCGGCGGTGGGACCGGACGGCAAAACCGACAACACGGTACCTGTTGGGGTATCTAACCGCCACATTCACTTGAGCACGACCGATTTGGAAACCTTGTACGGTGCGGGATATGAATTGACCCCCATGAAAGACTTGTCCCAGCCCGGTCAGTTTGCCTGCAAAGAAACGCTGACCATTATCGGTCCCTCGTTGCGTCCGATTGAAAATGTGCGTGTGCTCGGTCCGGTGCGTAACGCTTCGCAGGTGGAAATTTCGCGTACCGATTCCTTTGTGTTGAAAGTGAAACCGCCGGTACGTGAATCCGGTGCTATCACCGGCTCGGCACCCATTACGATTGTGGGACCCAAAGGCGTGGTGACCCTGAAAGAGGGTTGCATCATTGCCAATCGGCATATCCATATGAGCGAGGAAGAGGGTGCGGTTTTCGGTCTCAAAGACGGCGATTATGTTACCGTGGAAGCCAACGGCGAACGCCGTACCACGTTCTACGATGTGCAGGTGCGTGTCAATAAAGCGTTCCGTTTGGAAATGCACATTGATACCGACGATGCCAACGCCGCCGGTATCGGCAACGGTGCTCGCGTGCGAGTCATTAAATAACCCAAAACAGCAACAACCGCGTCACGGTATCGTGACGCGGTTGTTTTGGAATGCGAACCACAAAAAACGCCCAACCGATTCGGTTGGGCGTTTGCAAACTCCAGTTACGCGTTTGCTTTTTTGGCGAGGGCGGACTTTTTCCGTGCAGCCGTGTTCTTGTGCAGGAGGCCCTTGGCAACCGCTTGGTCAATCTTCTTGACAGCGGCTTTGACAGCGACGTCCTTATCGGCTGCGCCGGCTTCGATAGCGGCATTGGCTTTCTTAATCTCCGTCTTTAACAGAGAACGGTTAGCCTTGTTGCGAGCCGTTTTTGTAGCAATGACAGCGACGCGCTTTTTGGCGGATTTAATATTGGGCATGGTCACACCTCCTCAAAAAAAGACTTGTCTGTTAAATCACGCATTGGTTATCATACCACGTCTATTCGGAAAAATCAATACTTTTTTCACGAATAATACGTTTTTTTCTTGGGATACTGGAAATGTGAGAAAAAAGTAGGTGAGTGTGTGCAGTTTCGGACAGACTTGGCCATGGAGGCGCGTACGCCGCATCAGCAGATGTGTGAATGGCAGGAAAACGGGGTTTCTTTGTGCCGACTGGATGTGGATGCCGCCTCGGCGGAGACCATCGGGAAACCGGCAGGGACTTATATTACGGCGTTGTTACCGCCGTTGACCGATAACGAAAACGAGTTGGAACGCAAAGCCCAAGTGATTGGTCAAGAATTGCGGCGATTGTTGCCGCCGCAAGGCACGATATTGGTGGTGGGATTGGGGAATGAGGCAATTACCCCCGATGCATTGGGCCCGCGCACAGCGGCATTGGTATTAGCGACACGGCATATTTCCCCGGAATTGGCGCGTAGCGTCGGGCTGGATGATTTACGCCCGTGTGCAGTGATGACTCCGGGAGTACTGGGAAACACCGGTGTGGAAAGTGAAGAAATGGTAGCCGGTGTGTGTCGTACCGTACAACCGACCGCGGTTATAGCGGTGGATGCATTGGCGGCGTGTAGTTTATCCAGACTGGGGTGTACCGTACAGTTGTCCGATACCGGCATTGCACCGGGTTCCGGTGTAGGAAATAACCGTCGTGCTTTATGTCGGGCAACGTTGGGTGTGCCGGTCATCGGTGTGGGTGTACCTACCGTGGTGGATGCCGAAATCGTTGCTCGCGATTTTGGGCGTAGTGATGAATCGGTTACACCACGCGGTACGGCGATGATGGTGACACCGCGTGAAGTGGATTTGATGATTGAACGCGCCTCGCGGCTGCTGGCGATGACCATTCACGCCGCCTTACAACCGTCATACGCTCCGTTAGACTTATTGGCGATTGCCAAGTAATATTTGCGGTGCTCCGGTCATATAGTGTAGACGGTGAGAGCAATGCAAAAAAACACAAAATACCGCGGACATCGTCTCCGCTTTTTTCTGATGTTCCTTGTCGTATGCGGTTGCGTAGCCTTGGTCCTGACAACGGTACCGGCAGGCACACTTCACGTTTTCGGTCAACGGATGGCGTTGTTATCCGCCGGTTTACGACAACCGGCAGATACCGCCGAGCAGGTTTACGGTTGGCTGACGCGTGAAACGGCGGCGGCACCTCCTGCGTCTACCACCGTGACCACCGCGTTGACGGTGGGTGAGGGACAATCGCATTTTGTTATCGTCCCCACAGCGACCGGCACCGTAAAGCGACAAGAAGGTGGCGGCGCGGTGCTGACACAAACCATGAGTGCCGGTGATACCTTTGTACAAGGGGTTGCCATCCGCAATAAAAGCGGAAAAACGGTGAATATCGCCGATAGTTTATCACACCGTCCGGCTTTGGCATTGGTACAAAACAGTGACAAGCCCCAAGTGTTGATTACCCATACGCATACCACCGAGTGTTATATGTCCTACGATGCCGGCTTTTACAATCCGGACGATGCCAGCCGCACCACCGATGCCAGTCGCAACATGGTTGCGGTGGGACGCCGTGTTGCCGCACAGTTGCAAGCGCTGGGTATCGGTGTGGTGCACGATACCGCCATTCACGACCAGCCATATAACGGTGCATACGGTCATTCCAAAGCGGCGGTGGAAACGTATCTTAAAAAATATCCGAGTATTCGCGTGGTATTGGATTTGCACCGTGACGCCATTTATTCCGGAACGACACACATTAAACCGACGGTTACGGTGGAGGGAAAATCCGCCGCACAGGTGATGGTGATTGTGGGAATGATGAATACCACTTCGGTTCCCAACAAGCACACCGCTGAAAACTTGGCTTTCGGTGCCCGACTGCAACAACGGTTACATCAGACCTATCCCGGTTTGGCACGGCCGATGTTGTTAGCCAATGCGCGCTATAACCAACAGTTGACGAATGGTTCGCTGTTAATTGAAATCGGCAGTGACGCCAATACATTGGAAGAAGCCTGCTACACCGGTGAATTGTTGGGTGGGGTACTAGGCAACTTGTTGCAGGAGTTAGGAGCATAAATGAGTGATATTAAAAGCACAATTCGTACCACTGTTTTCGCTTTTATTCTCACGGCAGTCGGACTTTCGGCGATAGTGTGCGGTGTGCGTGTCGATGCTACCACACGCTATGCGCTCACGGGCACAAACGACGTATATGCGGCGGCGTGGCAGACAGAATTGTCACGTATCGTCGATGTGACGGTAGACATCTTGCCGCCACGCGCGGCGACTATGGTGGAAATGGGACGCACGGAAATTCAGTGGATGACGGATATCTTACATCAATTCCTATCATAAAAAACGAGCAGGCGCACCGTGCGCCTGCTCGTTCTGTTTTATCATACTATCACTCATTAGTCCTTATTCCGCCGGCGCGCGGCGTGCTGCCAACAAGCGCGGTAACCAATAGCGGCTGTC
>JAZSOY010000185.1:0-6435 GCA_045537155.1 Acutalibacteraceae bacterium | reverse complement strand
AGTTCCTGTATAAGGGTGGTCGTTGTTCGGCACTGGCGATGATGGGCGCCAACCTCTTACAACTCAAACCGTGTATTGAAGTGGATAACACCAGCGGTAAAATGGGCGTTGGCAAAAAGTATCGCGGCTCATTGGATAAGGCATTGCAACAATATGTTGTCGACCAGTTAAAAGACCGCACTGACATTGTGACCAAGCGGATGTTCATCACCCATTCGGGTATGTCGGAAGAGCGGATTGAGTCGGTTCGCAAAGCGGTAGAAGAACTGCAAACCTTTGATGAGATTTTCATCACACGTGCCGGTTGCACCATTTCGTCGCATTGCGGCCCGAACACACTCGGCGTACTGTTTATGACAGAATAATCCATACAAAAAAGACTCACGATGTGCTATCATCGTGAGTCTTTTCTTATAGAATTGCCAGGACTTTTTCTACTAAGACACCCAACACACCGCCGAGCAACACCCAAGCCGCTTGCCGCATATACCGCCAACGACGGGCGCGTTGCAAACCGGTATATCCGTTTTGCGAATGTAATACGTGTTGCGCCGCTTTTTGCAGGGTATCGGTCGGTTGGTCGGTGTACGACGGACGTACGACCAAAAGAGCTCTTTCGAAAAACGGATTTCCGGTATTGGTGACCTCCACGACCTGTCGGCTGACACCTTTTATCATACGTTCACTCTCCCTGTTTGACTTGTTAGTAACAGTATGGGAACGCGCAAAAAAATTATGCAAAAACGGGTGTAAAAACCGTGCCGAAACGGCGTGTCGGACAAGGGAATATAACTCTTTGTAATAATTTGGTTTTCACGGTTTTTGTGGAAAACTCTGTGGAAAATGTGAACAAATCGCGCCATAATCGGGGTTTTAGAACACAGATGCCGTCGAAAAAAGTGAAAAAATCAAATTTTTCACAATTTTTTAGATACAGATTGTTGAATTTTGGAGTTGCACGAATGTGAAAGATTTCACCTTGGCGTTCCATTTTGTCGAACAACAAAAAAGCACCGCTCGAAGGCGGTGCTTGGTCATTACGGAAGACGCGTGGTGAGGTACTGGATGGCTCGTTCAATCGCGTCGCGTGAGTTGCCCCAATCGGCGCCCTCGCTGCTACTGCGATAGTCAAACATTTTGCAAAAATGTGCCACGTCGGCGTGCAACTCCGTGAGTGTACGGTGAGCAAGTTCGGCGGAGGCTTTGGAAAATTCCGGTACGCGTTTTTTATTCATCGCACCGGTTTCGGCGGTGGATACCAACGCGGTAAAATGCGGCAGACACAGCAGCGGTTGCTCACGGAACAGTTGACGAAAATCGTCTTCGTTTTCCCACAGACGACACACCGTCGCCAGCATCCGTTCCATCGCCCAATCCACCTGTTGACACAAAAAACAGGTATCGGTGCGTTTCCCTGCGTTTTTGGCTTGCTTGCGTCCGTTGGGACCAAGTAACGGTACCCCTTTGAAGATGTCCTTTTCCATTTCCACCAAATGGCTTTCCAATATGAGCGCGACGCCCAACCGATTGCGTTGTTGTAAAATCAAGCGGTAGTGGTCAATGCAAAATCCCAGTCGATTGGTTTCTATTCGCACGTCGGGTTCCATCATGGCGGCACCGGTAATGTATTCGGCGACGCGTTTCTCCAACATATCGCGCATACGGCAAATCGGGCAACCATCTTTGGGCTCAAACACCTCGCTGACGGGAATACTGGTAATATCCTGACGCATAGGTCAAACACATCCTTCCGTACCCAGTATACCAATGCGCCGCCGCGGTTACAAGTTTTTTTCAAAAAAATGTGTTTTTTTTGCAAGAAACTCTTTTATTCAATGGGAAAAAGGTGTATAATGTGGGTATAAACATAAGGGGGTTTCAAAATGCCGTTAGTTAATACCAAGGAAATGTTCCAAAAAGCCTATGAGGGCGGGTACGCCATCGGCGCGTTCAACATCAACAATATGGAGATTATGCAGGGCATCGTGGAGGCTTGCAAAGAACTCAATTCACCGGTGATTTTGCAGGTGTCGGGTTCGGCACGTAAATACGCACACCATCCGTACTTGTACCATATGGTGCAGGCAGCCGTGGAGGAAACCGGTTTACCGATTGCGTTGCACCTGGACCACGGCTCCAGTTTTGAACTGTGCAAAGAAGTCATTGACGGTGGCTTTACCTCGGTTATGATTGACGGTTCGCATCTGCCGTATGAAGAAAACGTAGAGGTCACGCGCAAGGTTGTGGAATATGCTCACGCGCGCGGTGTCACGGTGGAAGGCGAGTTGGGACAACTGGCCGGCGTGGAAGATGAAGTCAGCGTGGAGTCGGACAAGGCCAATTACACCGACCCCGAACAGGTACAGGATTTTGTCACGCGTACCGGCGTGGATTCGTTGGCGATTGCCATCGGTACCAGCCACGGTGCGTTCAAGTTTAAGCCGGGCCAGAAACCGCAACTGCGTTTTGACATTCTCAAAGACGTGATGAACCGCTTGCCCGGTTTCCCGATTGTGTTGCACGGTGCCTCGTCGGTGATGCCGGCATACGTCGCGATGGTCAACCAATACGGTGGCCAGATGGCGGATGCCATCGGCATTCCGGAAGATATGTTGCGTGAAGCGGCATCGTTGGCGGTGTGCAAAATCAACGTCGATTCGGATTTGCGTTTGGCAATGACCGCCGGTATTCGCCGTCACTTTGCGGAGAATCCCACGCACTTCGATCCGCGCCAGTATTTGGGTGACGGCCGCCAGTGCATTACCGATGTGGTAAAACACAAGATTGAAAACGTGCTGGGCAGTGCAAACCGCGCCTAAGGCACTTCAGTTCAGACACGCTCATAAGACCTCGCTAATCTCGGTTGGCGAGGTCTTGTTGCAACGGAAAGGAAGGAACCGCCATGTCCTTGTTGGTTATTGACGGCAACAGTATTCTCAACCGTGCCTTTTACGGTATCAAGGTGCTGACCACGCACGACGGCACACCGACCAATGCACTGGTGGGTTTTCTCAACATCTACCATCGGTTGGCGGAGCAAACGCACGCCGATTGTGTGGCGGTAGCCTTTGACCGCAAAGCCCCCACGTTTCGGCATACCTTATACCGTGAATACAAAGCCGGCCGTCACGGTATGCCGGACGAATTGGCGGTACAGTTACCGCTGATAAAGGACTTGCTGACCAAGATGGGTTGCACTGTCGTGGAAATGGATGGCTATGAGGCCGATGACATTCTGGGTACGCTGGCGTCGGCGGCGGTACGGGGGAACGTACCGTGCTATCTGGCGACCGGCGACCGTGGCTCGTTGCAATTGGTCGGCAACGGCGTGACGGTGTTGTTGGCTGCGACGCGTATGGGACAACCCGAAACACTGGTGTATGACGAAGCGGCAATTTATGAGAAATACGGCCTGACGCCAGCACAACTCATTGATTTGAAAGCCTTGATGGGGGATTCCAGTGACAACATTCCCGGCGTTCCCGGCGTAGGCGAAAAAACCGCTTTGGATTTGCTGCACCGCTTCGGCTCGTTGGACGGCGTATACGAACACCTGGACGACGGGGATTTACGCGACAGTTTACGCCGTAAGTTGGCAGAGGGACGCGAGAGCGCCTACCTCAGCCGCACACTGGGCGAAATCTGTCGCACGGTACCGTTGCCGGATACCGAACCGTCCGCGTATGCGTTGCGTGAGCCGGAACACCACGCCTTGGCGGCCTTGATGACACGTCTGGAACTGTTTAAGTTGATGGAGCGTATGGGGATTACTCCGGAAGTCGCATCGGCGGCTGAGCAGGACACGCCGGCCGCGACCGCGTTATCCGACGGCGATGTGGATACGGTGCTATCGGCACCGGTGGTTGATGTCGTGTGGGAGGAGGACACCCTTTGGCTGTCAGCGTCCGGCGCGTGCGTATCGTTGCCGCAAGGTGACCGTCGAGTAAAGACGTTTCTTGCCGACGATACCGTACACAAACGCGTTATGGATACCAAAGCCTTGGCGGCGCGTGCGTTGGCACTTGATATGACGGTTGCCGGTGTGGTGATGGACGTGCGATTGGCGGCGTACCTGTTAGACCCTTTGGCATCGGGCTATGAGCCGATGCGTTTGGCACAACAGTACGGCGTCGCGGTACCACCGGGTGACCAACCGGAATCTTTGCGCGTGTTGACACCGCTTTCGGATGTGTTGTCTGCTGCGGTGGACGCCGCCGGACAACGTGCTCTCTTGCAGGAAATGGAGATTCCGTTGGCATTGGTGCTGGCGGATATGGAACGCGTTGGTTTTGCGGTGGAGCGCGACGGCTTGCATCAATTTGGTGAAACACTGGCGGAACACATTGACACATTAACCAATGACATCGCTTCCGCCGTAGGGTATTCGTTCAATCTGAACTCCCCGAAACAACTGGCCAAAGCCTTGTTTGAAGACCTCGGTCTGCCGGCGAAGAAAAAAACCAAATCCGGTTATTCTACCAACGCGGAGGTACTGGAAAGTCTACGTCACGTGCATCCGGTGGTGGAGATGATATTGGAGTATCGCACGTTATCGAAACTGAAATCCACCTATTGCGACGGCTTGGAAAAAGAAATTGCCGCCGACGGACGGATTCATACCAGTTTCAACCAAACCGAAACACGCACCGGCCGCATTTCGTCCACCGAACCCAATTTGCAGAACATTCCGGTGCGGCAACCGTTAGGACGGGAATTGCGTCGTTTCTTCCACGCGCGTGAGGGTGCGGTGCTGTGCGACGCGGACTATTCGCAAATTGAATTGCGGGTACTGGCCGCGTTGTCGAGCGATGAAACGATGGTTAATGCCTTTAATCAAGAAGAGGACATTCACCGTATTACGGCGGCACAGGTGTTTAATGTGCCGGAAGAGATGGTGACGCCGCTGATGCGTTCCCAAGCCAAAGCGGTAAATTTCGGTATTGTTTACGGCATTGGTGCGCACTCGTTGTCGGAGGATATTCACGTCACCCACGCCGAGGCAAAACGCTATATTGAGCAATATTTGGCGCATTACAGTGCCGTCGCCGGTTATATGGAGCAACTCATTGATACGGCGCGTGAACGTGGGTATGCCGAAACCTTGTTCGGCAGACGGCGTCCCTTGCCGGAATTGCGTGTGACGAATCACGTCACGCGTTCTTTTGGTGAACGTGTCGCGCGTAATATGCCGATTCAAGGCACGGCCGCGGATATTATTAAATTGGCGATGGTTCGTGTGCACGAACGCTTGCGCCGTGAAGGACTGGCGGCACAACTGATTTTGCAGGTGCACGATGAACTCATTGTGGAAGCAGAGGAATGCGATGCCGCGCGCGCCGCATTGGTGCTACAAGAGGAAATGGAGGCCGCGGCCTCCTTGTCGGTACGTCTGCGTGCCGATGTGCATTGCGGCAAAACGTGGTATGACGCAAAGGAATAACGCTAAGGGTCGGAGTTGACACTCATACCGATACCGATGCCCACAAAGGCACTCAGCAGGGAACTGCCGCCGGCGCTGAAAAACGGTAGGGTGATACCAAGTACCGGCAAGAGGCGTAACGACATGCCAATGTTGATAACCGCCTGCCAACCGAATAGGGCAAACAGACCAAAACACACAAACCGACCGGCAGGCTCGGTACAGCGTGCGGACAATACGAACAATCGCGTTAATATGCCGCACAACAACAGCAAAACGATGAGCGCGCCGACAAATCCGAGTTCTTCGCCGGCAACGGTGAAAATAAAATCGTTGTGGCGTGCATACAACCCGTGAGCGCCGCCGTCCCCGAGCCCTACACCCCATAAACGGCCGGAACCAATGGCGGTGACGGCAACGTCTTGTTGCCAACCGACGGTGTCGCGGTAGGCGTCCACCTGCACTAAGCATAACAGACGAGCTTGCTTGTCCGGCGGCAGCGAAAACCATACTGCCGGTGCGATGGCGGCTATCGCGCATGTACCGCCGACAACAAACCGTCGGGGAATTCCACTGATATATAACATCGATAGCCATAACAACAGCAACACAGCGGCATTGCCGTCGTCACCTTGTGCCATAACCAACGCCGTGGGGACCGCACCGTGCAGCAACAACCCAATGATGCCGGAAAGCCGGCACGGACGGTATCTTACACGCGACAGGTGATGGGAAAAGGTCAGAATAAATGTGATTTTCAGCAGTTCCGATGGCTGAAACAACACCGTGTATTGTCCCAGTGTCAGATGCAACCAGTTGCGGTCATCGGTACCGGGTACGGTGTAACCGAGTGGCGTAAAGGTCAGTATCATTAATATGAGGGCGATGCCGGCTAACCACCATCGGTACCGAAATAAGCGGTGGTATCCTACCGCCGCGATGCCCCAAGCACCGAGTACCCCTGCCACAAAACAGACGCCTTGCATGATGACGGATTCGCCGGTTGCTGCAACGAG
>JAZSOY010000210.1:0-7262 GCA_045537155.1 Acutalibacteraceae bacterium | reverse complement strand
CAACCAAATCCCATACACATGGTTAAGGCTTGCTTTCCGCACGCGTGACATCGCTGAAACGGGCGGTCTAAATTGTAGGCAATGCGTGGTAAGTATCCCACATCTTCCAATAAGGTGAAAAGGGGAAAGAAAATAGCCATCGGCGGTAACATAACCGACACCACCCACGCCAATACGCGATACGCACCGAGTACCAACGCACCGTGTAGCCAGTCGGGGGCACCCCATCGCTGAAACAAGGCGGTAAGTTGGTCTTGTATGAAAAACAACCAGTTGCTTAACCATTCCGAGGGATAGTTAGCACCGGTGATGGTGAGCCAAAACACGACGGCCAGTAACAACAGCATAAAGGGGTATCCTAACCAACGACCGGTCAGCAAACGGTCCCATTTTCGGTCGACCGCGTCATATTGTACGCGGTCATAGGTCACCACCAAGGAAGCAATGTGTTCGGCGCGGTGAAGAATCGTACTGACAATGGTATCGTTCAGTGTGTCGGTATCTTGCTTTTCGGTATACAACCTATTGTGTGCTTCTTGCAAGAGGAGAGTCCACTCTTCGTTGAGCGTGGTCAATACGGGATAGCGTCGATGTAATTGTTCTATGAGTGCGGTATCGTTTTCCAGTAGGCGCAAAGCCAACCAACGGCTGTTGGGTGCGTCCGGAAGATGCTGTTTTAACCACGGTTCAATGCAAGAAATCGCACTTTCGATGGTGACGGGATACCGTATCGAATAAGACGATGGTTCGCTATCTATCAACGTATCCAAGGCTTGTAGAAGGGCTTGCAAACTTTGCTTATGGTGCGCGACAGTGCTCACCACGGGGATGCCCAATTGCTCTGATAGGAGGGCTGTATCAATATGAATCCCTTTGCGATGCGCTTCGTCAGTGAGATTCAAACATACCAAGACACGCGATGTGACTTCTTGTGCTTGTAACACCAAATTGAGATTTCGTTCCAAACAGGTAGCATCACACACCACCACAACAGCATCCGGTCGGTCAAAGCACAGAAAATCCCGTGCGACTTCTTCTTCGGCCGAATGCGCACTGAGTGAATAAGTACCCGGTATATCTACCAAAATGTAGTTGTGCCGTTCGGAACGGCAGGTGCCTTGTGCATTGGCAACAGTCTTTCCCGGCCAGTTGCCGGTGTGTTGGTTCATACCGGTCAATCCGTTGAACACGGTGCTTTTGCCGACATTCGGATTACCGGCCAGTGCGACCACCATCTGGTCGTCGGTGCGGTTTTCTATGTGTAATCCTTGGTCTACGGCGCCTTTGCCGCCGGCTTTGCGCGTGAGTCCCATCGTCATCAACTCCTAACAACGTCGTACAAGAATACTGCGGCTATCTTGTGCGCGTATGGCAATGATTGCTCCGCGGATAGAATAGGCTGAGGGGTCACCGGCCGGACTGCGGCCTACACATTCGACAACGGTATTTTTTAGTAATCCAATATCTAAAAACCGTCGGCGCATACTGCCGACCGTTGTTAAGGCTACCACGGTGCCGCGTTCACCGGGCGCCAATTCGTGCAAGCCGATGGGGGTGTTCATATCGTCTGCTCCTTTCGGTATTTTGCCCTTGTTTTATCCTATGCACTGTGACAGAATTCGGTGCGTTCAGCAGTTGACGGAAAATGGGAAATAGTGTACAATGGAAATAGTTAATATTAGGGGGATGCCGTATGCCACCAAGAAAACATGAACGGATGCGCCGAAGAAAGCAACGTATCCGTAAAGCGCTGATTTTATTGAATGTACTGCTCGCTGTCGCCATTGTCGTAGTGGGTATTGTTGCCGTTATCGGCGCCATGGGTGACGGTTTGGGATTGACACCGGCTACCACAACCACCACCGCACCGCGTGAACCGAAAGTGGTGGGAACGGCTACGGTGGGTAACTCCGGAGATGTTCTCATTCACACACCGGTGTTGCGCTCGGCGAAAGTATCCAGCGGTGTGTATGATTTTGCACCGATGTTTCAGCATTTGACACCGTATGTATCCAAACTGGATTATGCCGCTATCAATATGGAGTTTGGTATCGGTAAAGGCGAAGGGGACTACTATCAGCCGGAAATGTTGTTTCGTGTCCCCACTTCGTTGGTGGATACCATCTTGGCTACCGGTTATGACCTGGGTTTGTGTGCCAACAATCACACCACTAACGGCAGTAGTTTGTCGTTGACAGCCGGTACGTATGCGGAGCGCGCGATGGATTATATCGGGTTGCGTGCCTCTACGCAGGACAAGCGGTATCTTGTCAAAGAGATTAACGGCATTAAATTGGGATTTGTAAACTATACCTACGGTTCTAAAACGACCGATACCACGCTGATTAACTATTTTTCCACGAAAGAATTGCCGTCATTTTACAGCGATTTGGAACAGCAAATGGCGGCGATGAAAGCAGAGGGCGCGGAAGCCGTGGTGGTATATTTACACTGGGGCAACGAATATGAATTGGCACCCAATCAACACCAGATAACCATGGCGCAAACAATGTGCGAAATGGGTGTGGACGTCGTGATTGGCGGTCATCCACACAAAATCCAACCGTTGGAGTTAATTACTGCCCCGAACGGCAACAAAATGGTTTGCTTGTATTCCATGGGCAATTTCTTGTCTAATCAGACCATCGAAGCCATGTACGGCGGCAGTTCCGCCACCTCTTCCGGTAGTGATTGGCAGTATGGCGGTAAATGCAATTACCGTGATGTCAAGAGTCGGTATAATGACGCTCATTACGGTGAACACGAAAGAGATTGCAACGATAATGGGCATACGGAAGATGGGTTGGTGTTTCAATACACCTTTTCAAAATACGAAGACGGTACGGTGATGCTCACCGGTGTCGATGTGTTGCCGACCTGGTGTTATGTGACCGGTAGCGGTAACGGACGAAAGTACAGCATTGTCCCGTTGGATAAGTCCAAAGAGGATTGGACAGCGGCCTTCGGCGTGGCGGCTAACGATGTGATGTTTGCCGAACGTTCGTATGACCGCACGATGGCGTTGGTCGGCAACGGGCAAGATGCCATCAATGCTTGGTGTGATGCCAATGTCGATGCCTTTATTCAAGAGTTTAAGCAGGCACAACTGCCGACCACAACGGGTACCACAGAATAAAGGAGTGGTTCTATGAGCCTCCGTATGGTGAATCGTACACTCTCATTGTTGTTGCACATCATGGACCCGAAAAAGAGCACCACGCCGGCGGTGTTGACAATACCTCAAAAGCCGCCGTGTCGGCGGTTAACGGTACAACAGCCCTTTGAACGCGTTACACCGGAGTCACAGGGGATTTCTTCCGATACGGTGGCGGCATTTTTACGCGCAATACAAAAAGAACGCACGCTGAATATGCATTCGGTGCTGTTGTTGCGCGGTGGCAAGGTAATTGCCGAGGCCAATTTCGGAGACCAAGACAGCGGTTTGTGGAAAATGACGTTTTCGGCTTGTAAAAGCATTACCGCGCTGGCAATCGGTATGCTGATTGACGAGGGCAAGTTGTCGTTGCAAGACCACGTGGTGGATTTATTTCCGGATAAAACCTCGCCGGTTTCACGCTTGAAATATAAGGAGTTAACGGTGGAACACCTACTGACGATGACCAGCGGTGCGACGTTTAACGAGGCCGGTGCGATGACCGAAACCGATTGGGTGCGTGCGTTTTTCACCAATGCGCCGGATGCCAAAATCGGGCGCGAATTTCAGTATAACAGTTTGAATACCTATCTATTGTCCGCGGTGGTACGCCGTATCAGCGGGATGGGGATGGGTGAATATTTGCGCGAACGGCTGTTTGAGCCGTTGGGCATTACCGATTGGTTCTGGGAAACGTGTCCCGAGGGAATTGAAAAAGGCGGCTGGGGATTGTATATCGGTTGCGAAGATTTGGCGAAAATTGGGCAACTGGTGTTGCAACACGGCGTTTGGAATGGGAAACAACTCATTAGCAGAACCTGGTTGGATACGGCAACCAAGTATCACGTGACCACACCAAAGGCATACGGTGCATTCAATTACGGATATCAAATCTGGTGCGGCAGAGAACGTCAGCGGTTTTTGTTTAACGGGATGATGGGCCAGAATGTTTTGGGGTTTGCCGATACCGATTTATTACTGGTAAGCCATGCCGGCAACGATGAATTGTTTCAGCAAAGTCGGTTTTTTGGATTGGCAGAAGAGTATTTTGCCACCGTATCGAACACACCGTTACCGGACGATGAGCAGGCACAACAACGATTACAAAACACGATTGACGAATTGCAGGCTTCTGCGACGGTGCCGTCGTTGCCGTGGTGGCGGCGATGGTGGGCACCCAAAGCACCAACTCTGCCGCCGTTGTGCCGTACACTGGACGGGATGACCTTGGTGACTGAACCGGAATCTGCCGCTTCGGTGGGGTTGTTACCGATGGTGTTACAGATGGTGCAAAACAACTATACGACCGGATTGCAGTCGCTGTCTTTTTCCATCGAAAAAGAGACGTTATGGGTGACGTATAGCGAACGCGAGGACCAATATCGATTTGCGGTGGGGTGGGATTTGCCGGCAGACGGTGAACTGTATGTTCATGGCGAGCCGTATCGTATTCGGGCACGTGGACGTGTAGCACAAAACGAAGACGGCATACCGGTTTTAATTTTGACCATATCGTTTTTGGAAACACCCTGCACGCGGGAGATTCGCGTGTATCTGGATGAGGATACTCCGCATTTACGGCAAACGGAAGCCCCCGGTATGCCATTGTTGAAAATGTTGTATGCCGAAATCGAGAGAAAATTGGCACAACAACCCTTGGTGGGTACGGCGATGGAAAAAATGGATGAAGAGTACATCACCTATCGTATGCAGCGCATTATGGCACCGGAAATTCCCGTACGTATACCATAAATGAAACACCGCCGTTTTGGGAACGACGGTGTTTTTTGGACAGCGCGATGACAATAATACAACAAAAAGCACCAAACCGATTGGTTTGGTGCTTTTGTGGCTGCGGAACTAGGAATCGAACCTAGACAAACAGATTCAGAGACTGTCGTGCTACCTTTACACAATTCCGCAATGAACTTGTTTTATTATACCCTTTTTTCTTGGTTTGTCAAGGTGGTTTACAGAAAAAAGTACGGTTGTTTGCAATTTATTAAGGCATAACCCCCGATGAACCGCTTCGGGAGTTGCGTATGGGGGGATTGACACCGGATGTATTGCCAAACGTGAAAGTGTTGCAAAAAGCAATAACACAGAAAAATATAAAGAATCCCCCGTCGGGGTGCTGCGCACATCGACGGGGGGCTGTTAGGGAAAACTTACTTCAGGCTGTTTTCGTATTGCTCAATCATCTTTTTGACCATCTGGCCACCGATAGAGCCCGCCTGTTTCGCGGTCAAGTCACCGTTATAACCCTGCTTCAGGGTCACGCCGACTTCGTTCGCAGCTTCCATCTTGAAGCGGTTGAGACCCTCACGAGCCTCCGGAACCATACTGTTCTTGCTGGACATACGTTACACCTCTCAAAACACATACTCGGCTTTTGCCGTTTTATTCTTGCGTTTGCAGTAGTAGTGTGTGTGGTATCTCGTATAAAATGCGTGTTAATTTGTGTCATTTCGGCATGATTTTTACAAATCGTCTGCGTCTTGTTCCGGTTCCTCATACTGTTGTGCGGTGCCCGTATAACTCCCCAACACATCGGATACGATGTCACCGCGTCCTTGTTCCCGCAACGCGTGTGCGCTGTCCTCCACTTTTGCGACATTTCGTAACGACCGTTTCAACGATTTTTCTTCCATAGTATTGCCTCCTTGCGATGTTAGTGTACGAAATCACCTCTTCTTTATGCAGTGTGTTTGACGGAAAGCGAAAAATGGTACGACAACACAGGAGAAAGTGGTACCAAATGTTTTTTTAATAACAAACAATGGTGGAGGATGCGAGCAGGAAACGAGTACGCTCCGTTCGTCGGAATTGTTAACGAAAACGGACATCATATTATGGAATTCACATTGGGGACAAGTAATCGACGAAACCCGCGTCCAGGCTCTGCCTGCACCCGGTTTTCGGTGCTTTATTCCTCTGTGATATACTCTTTGACTTGCTCTAACACCTGCAAACTGACGGTTACGGTCATTTTTAAGCCGTGCTCGCAGTATTCTTCGTGTTCCACCGCTCCTTCGCGGCGACATAGGCCAGCCAGCGCCCCTTTGTCAAAGGGAAGCAGCAACGACACGCGCCGGCGATTGGGAGGGAGGGCACGCACAATGTGCTCCAACAACATATCCATACCGTTACCGTTTAATGCACTGATGCATAGGGGTTCACTTCCGTCCGGCTCTAATGCCGGCAGGGCGGCGGGGCGGTCGCATTTGTTAAATACGGTAAGCACCGGCCGGTCACCGCGTCCCAGTTGGATGAGTAGTTCGCGCGTGACAGTTAAATGTTCAGCGGCTTCGGGACTGGAAATATCACACAAATTTAATACGACATCGGCTTCAGCGGCTTCTTCCAGTGTGGAGTGAAATGCTTCCACCAAATGGTGGGGAAGGCGGCGCACTAAACCAACCGTGTCAATCAGCAGTACGGTACGTCCGTCCGGTAATTTCAAAGCACGCGCGGTGGTGTCCAGTGTGGCAAACAACTTATCTTCTGCTAACACGCCGGCGGCTGTTAACTGATTCATCAGCGTGGATTTTCCGGCGTTGGTATATCCCACAATGGCAACCGTTTGTACGCTGTCTTTGCGTCGGCGTTGCCGCCGTAGAGCACGCTGTTGTTCAACGGTTTCCAACTGACGGCGTAGTGCTTGAATACGACGCCGAATGTGTCGGCGGTCGCTTTCCAGTTTGGTTTCTCCCGGGCCGCGTGTGCCGATACCGCCGCCCAATCGTGACAACGCTACGCCCTGACCGGCCAACCGGGGTAACAAATATTGTAACTGCGCCAGTTCCACCTGCAATCGTCCTTCAGCAGAACGGGCGCGTGCGGCAAAAATATCCAATATTAACATCGTGCGGTCTACCACACGGCACGGCAAACGCTCTTCTAGGTTGCGTTGTTGCGTGGCGGATAGTTCGCGGTCAAAAATGACCAAATCCACCTCGTTATTTTGTGCCAGTAGCGTTAACTCCTCTAAGCGCCCACCGCCGAGGCAGGTGGCCTTGTCCGGAGATTCGCGCTTTTGTATCAGTCGACCGAGTACGTCGGCACCGGCGGTGTTTGCCAATTCTTCCAATTCATCCAACGATACCTC
>JAZSOY010000188.1:0-4685 GCA_045537155.1 Acutalibacteraceae bacterium | reverse complement strand
TCCATGGCGCATAATCAGGGTGTTTCCTTAACCACGACCGAACTTTTTGTCTGTGTGGACTCGGATGATTATCTTGCCGATAATGCCATTGAAGAAATTTTGCGGTGTTGGGAGACCGCCACAGACAGTGATGTGGGTATTCTCGCGTTTAAGTCCACGCCAGCGCAGCCGATTACCCACATTAAGCAGGGCGGTACGGGTGTACGAACAACGCTGAAGTATGCCTATGACCATCGGGGTTTGGTTGGGGATACGATGTTGGTGTTTCGTTCATCCGTTATCAAGCAATTTGAGTTTCCGCATTTTACCGGCGAAAAATTTGTCCCGGAAGGATATTTGTATGATAAAATCGACCAAGTCGGTCCGTTACTATTGTTGGAAAAGCCACTGTATATCTGTGAATACTTAGCCGATGGGTATACGCAAAATATGGCAGCCTTATTGAAACATAACCCGTGTGGATATTTGGCATTTATCAAACAGCGCTTACAAATCGATACCACCCCGAAAGAAAAGTTTTTGGATTCGATTCGTTATGTTGCGATGGGAAAGGTGCACAAGGATAAGGTGATTCGCCAGGCGGTCTACCCACTGTATGCGTTGTTGGCGTATCCGGCAGGGATGTTATTGTATTACAAGCGATATCACGGTGTTTGACAGATTTTTGACCAGTTATTTGGCAACTGAGGGCGTTAACAAGAAGAACTTTCAGTGAGGAGAAACGGTATGGACAAACAGCCGCTGGTAAGTGTGATTATGCCGGTATACAACGGTGAAAGATTCGTGTCCGAGGCGATAGACAGTGTGCGTAATCAAACGTATTCAGACTTCGAATTGATTATTGTTGACGATGGTTCACAGGACAAATCTGCTGAAATTGTGACAACACACCAAGCCGCTGATGACCGGATTGTCTTTCTTCAACAATCCAGTGCCGGTGTCAGTGCCGCCCGCAATGCCGCGATTCAGAAAGCACGTGGACAATGGATTTTTTTCATTGATTGCGATGATGTGTATTATCCCACCTATTTGGAACGGATGTTACAGGTATCTCAAGAAACCGGTGCCGATTATGTTTGTTGTTCCTACGATACCGGATATCGGTTAAGTACGTCGTTCCCCGACACCCCCACACCCAACAAGAATGCCGTGGTTTTTGAGGGGGACACCGAGGCGGCATTCCGGTATTTGGTCACGCAAGGGGTGGCTACCGGTCCTTGTTTCAAACAATTCTCTCGCGAAGCGTTACGGCGGTATACGATTGTATTTGATACACGTATGACCTATGGAGAAGATTTCTTTTTTTGTTGGAAGGCTTGCTTGGCATCCAAAGTCGTCGCATATATTCCCGAAAGCCTGTATTTTTACCGTCAGACCGCTTCCAGCGCGGTGTCGAGGGTTCATCAGAATGTGTTTGAAAAGTATGATGCCGCGTATGCCGATATGAAAGAGTTTGCGGTGCAGAACGGCTGGATGAACGACTCATTGGCAATGGCCTTTGATGTGTCGTTTGCCCAGCGATTACCGGCCGTATTGCGTATGACCATACGGGAAAAACGACCGCTCCGTCAAGCCATTCGCCGTATCCGGCAAATGGTGGAGGCGCCTCCCATACACAAAGCACTGACCAATGCCTTTGAACAAGTGTGTGCCGGTAGTAGCGGTGTTACTTATCAGCAATATCGGTACGCCAGGAATGGAAATATACTGCGACTGTATTGCTCGGCGTGGTATTGTGAAACAAGATTTCAACTTGCTCGAAAAATAAAAGGGGATAGATGATATGAAAGTGATGCTTTATCAACACGGGGGAAGTTATAATCATGGATGCGAAGCGTTAGCAACCACCATTTCGCAAAGCATCAAAAGTGTGTTGCCCGATGCTCAGGTGGTGTTGTGTTCACATCACAAAGCACAGGACGTGCAATATGCGATTTCTTCTTTAGATGACATCATCGAAAGCCGTCGGTGGTTACGGCGTGGTACCTTGGGTTGGTTTGTATACCAAATTGAAAAACGATGTGGTGAAAATAAGAAAATCCAGGAACTGTTTGAGATTGAGAGAACTTGCCTGAAAACAGCAGAAACAGCGGACCTGTGCATTGCCATTGGCGGAGATAACTATTGTTATAACAAAGGCAAAATCTACTGGCCTCTGGAGCGTGTCTTAAAGAAAAAAGGCAAAACCATGATGCTGTGGGGTTGTTCCGTCGAACCGGACGAATTGCCCGGCGAATTGGCGGACCATTTACAAGTGTTTGATTTAATTACGGCCCGAGATTCGATAACCTATCAAGCGTTGTGTGATAACGGATTACAAGATAAGACGGTGTTTGTATCCGACCCGGCATTCTTGTTAGAGCCGGAAGAAGCCCCTTTGCCATCCGGTTGGAAGGACGGAAATATGGTTGGGCTGAATTTCAGTCCGATGCTGCTGGACAACGCGCAGAATAAGGACAAGGTCACGGAATCGGTATACGCGCTGATAGATGATATTTTCGAAAACACGGATATGAATATTGCACTCATTCCTCATGTGCGTCTGCCGTATACGGACGATATGGATGTGCTGCGTCCGATTTTCGAAAAATATAAAGCAACCGGTCGTATGGTACTGATTGACGATATGGCGTTAGGATGCAAGCAACTGAAATATTACATTTCAAAGTGCCGTTTCTTCTTTGGTGCTCGCACCCATTCCATCATTGCCGCCTATTCGACCGGCGTGCCGGCTCTGGCCTTGGGATACAGTGTCAAAGCAAAAGGTATTGCTACGGATTTGTTTGGCACCGATGATAATTATGTGGTTTCGGCCAGAACGTTGGATGACCCCACGGCGACGGTTCGTGCGTTCCGCTATGTGATGGATAACGAGTTACCTATCCGCGACACGTTGAACCGTATTATGCCCGAATACAAAGAGCGCGCACGCCTCTCAGCGACAGCGATGATGACCATGTTAGCGGGGCGGGACGTATGATAACGGTGGTTGAAAAGCAACAGTGTTGCGGCTGTTCGGCGTGTCAGCAAAAATGCCCACAGCATATCATTACGATGAAGCCGGATGCCGAAGGTTTTTTGTATCCGGTGGTGGACGAGCCGGAAAAATGTGTGGAATGTGGATTGTGCGAAAGCGTATGTCCCATGACACATCCGGTACCGGCTCCGTCCGAGCAACGAGTGTATGCTGCTCAGTCGACCAACCTATCCAATCGATTAACCAGTTCTTCCGGCGGCGTTTTTCCATTAATTGCCGAGACGGTGATTCATGCCGGCGGCGTGGTGGTCGGCTGTTCGGCAGCGGAGGATGTCAAACGCCCGCAACACGTCATCGTGGATAGTGTGGAGGGACTTTATCAATTCAAGGGTTCTCGTTATGTACAGAGTGCCATAGGGGATACCTTCTCAACGGTGAAACGTCTTTTAGATAACGGCCGTTTGGTTTTATTTTCCGGAACGCCGTGCCAGTGCGCCGGTTTGCAGACATTCCTACGCAAACCGTATGAGAACCTATTAACGGTCGATTTGTTGTGTCACGGCGTACCGTCACCGAAGTTGTATGCAGAACACATTTCGTTGTTGGAAAAGAAACACCACGCCACTGCGGCGCAGGTAAATGTTCGTTGCAAAGACAAAAGTTGGAAACGCCTTTTCACCAAAGTGGAGTTTGACAACGGAAAACAGTATTTTAAGTTTTCCGGTTATGACCCCTATATGTCGTTGTTCTTAAATAATAAATCGCAACGCCCCAGTTGTTTTGCTTGTCCGTTCACTTCGACGCAGCGAGTGGGGGATATCACTCTGGGCGATTT
Organism: Acutalibacteraceae bacterium; assembly: GCA_045537155.1. Lineage (GTDB taxonomy): Bacteria > Bacillota > Clostridia > Oscillospirales > Acutalibacteraceae > RGIG3009. The sequence continues at coordinate 873 of JAZSOY010000188.1, read as the reverse complement.
TTGGGGTGTTCAGAACTTTCATCGGGAAATGGATGATAACAAAGGCACCTCTTTGGTCATCATCAACACACCAAAGGGTGCAGACCTGTTTGATAACATCAAGGATAGTCTTCGCTATTTAGAAACCCCTATGACAGAGGCCGTTGCCGGCAATGCGGTGTTGGTACGCCCGCCCAAACAACATCAACAGCGGGATAGTTTTTATGCAATGTGGGAACAAGAGGGTTTGGAAAAGGCGTTTGACCGGTATGCCAATGTGCCAAGTCTACCGAAACAGTGGTATTATAATCTTTTGAAGGTGGCCGTGGATATTTATCGATATCTTTTCCGGAAAACCTATTAACACGCTGTTTGAGTGGCGTAAGCAAGGAGTTATGTATGACAAACGATATTATGGTGAGTGTCTGTGTTATCGCTTATAATCATGAGCGGTTTATCCGTCAATGTTTGGAAAGCATCGTGAACCAAAAAACGACCTTTGCCTTTGAAGTCGTGATTCATGATGATGCTTCGCCTGACCATACGCCGGATATTATCCGAGAATTTGAAACACGGTATCCCGATAAAATCAAGGTTATTTATCAAACTGTTAACCAACATAACTTGGGAGTGAAGATAACAACAACGCATGTTTTGCCCTTGGTTCGTGGAAAATATTTTGCTTATTGCGAAGGCGACGATTATTTCACCGATGAATACAAGTTGCAAAAGCAGGTGGATTATCTGGAAAATCATCCGGATATCTGCGCCCTTTCCATCGGAACAAGGCCGGACTGCCTCGGTGATGAAGTGGTTAAACTTCTTTCTAAACTCAACAAAATAAAACCCATTTAAATAAAACTAAATCTTCAAACCATCCAAGTCGGAGGCCAA
>JAZSOY010000212.1:0-4349 GCA_045537155.1 Acutalibacteraceae bacterium | reverse complement strand
TATGATGGTCCGCGATTTCCAGAGCGTCATCGGCATCGAAGCAAGAGAGCAGTTCGTTGACATGACCGGTGAGCTGCCCGATGCAATCGTTGCCTGTGTCGGTGGCGGCTCTAATGCTGCAGGCCTTTTCGCAGGCTTCCTCAATGACCCTGTCGATATCTATGGCATTGAGCCGCTGGGCAGAGGTCCCAAAACCGGTGACCACGCCGCCAGTTTGACATACGGTACCGAGGGCGTTATGCACGGCTTCAACAGCATTATGCTGAAAGACGAAAACGGTGAGCCGGCGCCCGTATATTCGGTAGCCAGTGGTTTGGATTATCCGTCTTCCGGTCCCGAACACGCCTTTTTGCAGGAAATCGGTCGTGTCAAGTACGATGTCATTGACGACGAGGAAACCATCGACGCGTTCTTCAAATTGTCACGCTTGGAGGGTATCATTCCGGCGATTGAGAGTTCCCACGCGGTGGCGTATGGTATGAAGTTGGCGCAAACATTAGAGCACGGCTCGGTTCTTATCAACTTGTCCGGCCGCGGCGACAAAGATATGGATTACGTGTTGGAGAACTACGGTATTCGCTGACATCTTTCTTACTAAAAAATCAAAAAAACTTGATTTTTTTGAGAAAAATACAAGGCACCAAGCCATTGACTTGGTGCCTTTTTATTGAGCAAGTGTTCATAATCAACCCGAGTCCGCGGTTGAAACTATAAAAAGCGAGAACCTCAACAACGCGAAATGCGTGTCGAGGCTCTCGACTGGAGCGAGAGACGGGAATCGAACCCGCACGGTCAGCTTGGGAAGCTGAAGTTCTACCACTAAACTACTCCCGCGTGTATGGGATATCATACCACAGTCATACCGAAAAATCAAGAACTTTTGCGGTCAAAAACAAAAATCTGCTGCACGGCTTGTCATACGCGTCCTTTATGGGTATACTGAATACGAGGTGATACGATGGGCGGTGCCGTTTTTGAAAAAATCTACGAGGTGGTACGCCGTATTCCGCAAGGACGCGTAGCTACGTACGGGATGGTCGCGATGTTGGCAGGCAACCCACGCTGGGCGCGCGTTGTCGGCTATGCGCTGCACGTCAATCCTCAACCCGGTGTCATTCCATGCCACCGGGTGGTTAACCGATTCGGTCGGCCGGCTTCCGGCTTTGCTTTCGGCGGTGCCGATGCCCAACGCGCTTTGTTGGAGGACGAGGGTGTTGTTTTTGATGCCGATGGTTGTGTGGACTTGTCGGTGTACGGCATCTTTGCGCCCGAGCGTTGACTTTGTCGGAAAACACCGATATAATAAGGCTATCTACCAGAGGAACGGAGGGATGGCCTTTGCCACCGTGGAGTGTCATTGTCATTGGCATCGGTGTCGTCAGTGTGACAGCATTGATACTGACCGCCTACGACAAGTGTGTTGCCGGAAAACAACGACGGCGTGTACCTGAGCAAACGCTCTTTTTGCTGGCATTGCTCGGCGGTGCCGGCGTGATGTATCTCACCATGTTACTCATTCGCCATAAAACCAACCATAAACGATTTATGTTGGGGTTGCCGCTGATACTGGCGGCACAAGTGATAGTACTCTGTTGTTTATAGGATGAAAAACAGCCGCGTTAAACACGCGGCTGTTCTTTGTTTGTGTTTGGCTGTCGCACACGGAGGAACACCGCCGCTACCAGTACAATCGCACTGACAATCCACACCCACCACGCTAGGGTTGTCATCCCGTTGACAATACCGTTGACAACTCTATCGGCATACAATTTGAGTGGCGATGCCCCCAAAACCAATCGGTCAGCCAGTCCGTGTTGTTGCAGCAGCCACAGCGGAACCCACGCGAATGCACTACCCATAAACCACGTACCGGCAACCCCATACAATCGTTTCCGCCATTCACCGAACAGCGGCAACAACAAGAGAGCGGTCAACACTACCGTCAATGCCGCTAACCAACCACGCAGAGCAAGCACACGGTTGACCGTGGGATTGTTGTACACATACCGATGCGCATACTCGGTTACCGTATGGTGAATCCTCCCCGACAGTACCGATGCCGTGTTGTCCGACAATGCGTGGGACAACGTTTCTGCAGCATGAGCGTCCAACGGCTGCTTATCTGCCGGTAACGATGCAAAGAAGGTGTCCAGCACCGCACGGAACGGTGTGGCATCCACGGTAAACGGTTCCATCGGTTTTCCCGTTGTCATCGCGGCATAGAGCCTATCGGTGTACTGCACCGACCATGTGTGTACACGTTCTTCGGTAATCACCGTTTTGATGGTATCATACGGCAAGTCGTAGAACAAGCACTCCGCTTCCACGCTCTCCAAAATATAACCGGTCATCGCCGACACAAAGGCATCGTCACGGGGGATGGCATCAAACATCGTCGGGCGAAACACCGTTTGTTGTATCCCGAACAACCATACCGTTATGGCGAGGAGCAGTGCCGTTATGACTGCGAATACGCCGTATAACACCGACACCAACGTCCGCTTAACCATACGTATTCCACTCCTTTCCGCTTACTTTTTTGCAGATAAGAGCAATACGTTCGGATTTGAATTGGTATCCGTTTTCACGCGGATAGCACGTATACATCAGCAACACATCCTCACCATCGGCCGGTTGAATCAAGCTGCTGTCTTGATAGTGAAATGTTTGGATATTCGTCACCTCATAGACATAGTGACCGTATACCGTATCCATACGCACCAAGGTACCGATAGCGGTATCCTCGATTTCGTAAAAGTGCGAGGTAACGTGCGCCGACAACACCGTTTTACCGCCTTGACCGCAAAAACGGGAATTCAGCCACATACCGGCTCCGCGGCGCAAGATAGCATCATTATCCCCAAAATAGACCGGAATGTCCTGTTGTTTCCACCCATCCACCGATAAGGTTGCCCATTGACTTTCATACGCAATCGGCGGAATGTGTCCCTCTTCCTGCTGAACCGCGTGGTTAACCACACCGCCACGTCCCGTAAGAGCGCGGTAGTACTCCGAGGGTGCAATGACACTTTGAAACAACAAAATCACAGCGCATACGATGGCGCACACGCCAAAAACGAACGGCAATAACAAGAAAAAGCCCTTGTACCAAGGGCTTTTTCGGTATGCCGTAAAGGCACAAATTTTCATATCCCTATTATCAGCGAGCCGCAACTTTCTTGCCGTAAACAGCCGCACCGGCTGCCAACACCAACAAGGTAACCATCGTCAACACTAACGGCAAGTTCATTTCCGGCGCGTTGGTTTTCTTCACATCGTGGTCGATTTCCGCAACGACCGTACCGTCTTTCAACTTGAAGATAGCTATTACGTCACCAATGTGAGTCGGATTTTTAGCCGGAATCAATTCATACGTAAGGCCCAAGGTATCGCACGCTTCGGTCAGGTTGTCCAACACCAATTGTTGCTCTGCCGCCGAATACTCGGACAACGACAGGTGCTTCACTTCAATACCTTCCAAATGCGTTGCCACTTCGTTGATATTGGCGATTACCGCTTTTGCCTGCTCAGCCGTGACATCAATCTGTTGCAGCACATTCTCCAAGGTCGGCAAAGACTTGTTAAAATCTTCAGCCGGAAGAACCGCTTTCACTGCAGCGATGATTTCCTCTTTCGGGGTGGCGGCAGACGCCGAGAAAACACCACAAGCCATCATGCCGACAAGCAATACGCATACAGCAACCAGAGAGAGAACCTTTTTCACAAAAAACATCTCCTTTGATATGATAAACATAATAAAATACCAAGTTCATTGTACACCACCGACAAGGGGTTTGTCAACTGTCTTTTACAAAGTTTTTTATTCGACAGAATCCTACTCTGCTCTTGATTTGAACGTACGGATTTGATACAATAAAACTGTCTAAAAGCAAAGGAGGGTGTGTTGTGAAACGTGTGTTGCGGTTGATTATGTGTCTGACCTGCATCGTATCGGCTTTGGCAGCGTGCACGCCCACACAGCAAACCGGCACCACCCTATGCATCAGTGAACTGCAAACCGCCGGCGACGCCGACTGGGTGGAACTATATAATTTCGGCTCCGTTCCGGTGCGGTTACACGGTTGGTTCTTATCCGACGATACCGATGCACCCGGTAAGTGCGCCCTACCCGATACGGTCCTGCCCCCAAACTCCTATATCGTGTTGCGCACCGACACCGACGGTGACTACCACCTCCCCTTCGGCTTGAATGCCGGTGGTGAAACACTGATACTCAGCAACCCATCCGGTACCGTCGTACAAACGTTGGTTGTCCCGGCTTCGGTACCGCATCTGTCATATGGGTGCGAAGACGAAACGGTCTTCCCTGCCACTTTCGGTTGGTATGC
>JAZSOY010000034.1:0-7125 GCA_045537155.1 Acutalibacteraceae bacterium | reverse complement strand
CAACTATGCCTATATTCACTCCGACACCGGTATAGGGAATTTTCGGTTGTTGGCCGGTAACGAAAGCAAACAATTATGGGCGACGTTGCAACAGGAAATCAACGATATAGGCTTTGAAGCCTGGTATTCCTACTTAGCCGGTAGGTCCCTGATTGTCTATGGTGAACACGTGGAATCCATGTCGTACGTGTCACCACTCACCACCCTCACGATTGGCGTTCCCGACGGTTCGGATTGGTCCTACCTGCACATTCCGTTGTATCCGTCGGTATTACCGCGCACGTGCGACACATACATTGCCCTGTATAACCAGCTGCCGGACAATGCGGCCGATAAAGTATTATCCACCATCGTCAACCAGCCGGATACCGTTCAAGGCATCACTTGTTTCCTTCATAACAAACCCGATGGGCAAAACTATTATTGGTGGGATAGGGAATATATTACGAGTCGCTGGGGAGACATACTCTCTATCGTGTATGCCCTTCGGGAAATGCCCCAGACAGCCATCGATTCAACGGCTCCGGTTGCGGAACTGATGGTCGAAGTGTCGTTGCCGAAAATCGATGAGTACGGTAATGAGTATGACGATTGGCAGCAATACACCGGTTTCTTCGCCATTCCCGAGGATTTCCTTCCCCCCAATAACTCTTTACAATAACCCAAAGGTGGTATGTGTATGAGCACACTCCCTATAAACGCTCTGTCCAAGCGTAGGCGTCGAATCGTGCGACGCCGTTGGCTTATCGGCGGTGTGGCGGCTACCGCCGTACTGGCTGTCACCGTCACCGCATTGGCTCTGTACCACCGTCCGCTTTCGGTAAAAAAGTTAGGTGACATCACCGTACCGTCGTGGATTACGCAAGACTTTATCCGTTTCGGTCCCCCTTCACGCTCGGGGCTGCCGCTGAGCGCATTTCACGATGTGGTGGTTCATTACGTCGGCAATCCCGGCACCACTGCCAAGCAGAACCGCAACTGGTTTGACAATCCGTTATCGGAGGTCAGTTCCCATTTTGTGGTGGGATTAGAGGGAGAAGTAATTCAGTGCCTGCCGCTCAGCGAACGCTCGGCGGCGAGCAATCACCGCAATCACGACACCATCTCCATCGAGGTGTGTCACCCCGACGATACCGGCGAATTTACCAAGGCGACCTACGACGCGGTGGTCACCTTAGTCGCTTGGTTGCTGGATACCGGTAAACTGGAGCGCAACCACGTGATTCGCCATTACGATGTGACCGGCAAAGAATGTCCTCGTTACTTTGTGCGTCATCCCAAAGCGTGGAACACGTTCCGTAAGGATGTCGCGGCAAAAGTACTTCCCGAATAGCCTCTACCGCCGACTTTGGTCGGCGGTTTTTTTCTTTCACACGGCGGTGTCGAAATGCGACATACGACAGCGCTTGCATTTTCAGGGGAATGTTGGTATACTAACAAGGAAAGACACGTGCGAAAGGATGACAACACATGACAATTTCGGAAAAATATACACTCTGGTTGTCCCGTGCCACAGATGATGCGGCACTACAGGATGAACTCCGTCGCATTGCCAACAACGAAGAGGAAATCTACGAACGGTTTTATCGTGAATTGGAGTTCGGCACCGCCGGTCTACGCGGCGTACTTGGTGCCGGCGATAACCGTATGAACATCTACACGGTACGCAAAGCCACGCAGGGCTTGGCCGACTATCTCAACGCAACGTACACCTCGTCCACCGTGGCGGTGTGCTTTGACTCTCGCATCAATTCCGATGTGTTTGCCCGTGAAACCGCCCGTGTACTGGCCGGAAACGGCATTGCCGTGCGTTTGTTTGAACAGTTGCAACCCGTACCGGTGTTGTCGTTCGCCGTACGTGAACTGCACTGCCAAGCCGGTATTATGGTAACTGCCAGTCACAACCCGGCACAGTACAACGGATACAAATGCTACGGTGCAGAGGGGTTCCAGATGACAGACGATGACGCGAACGCCGTGACCTCGTATATTCGCCGTGTGGATATGTTTGACGGCGTGCGCTTGGCCGATTGGGACACCGCTTTGCAGGACGGGCGCATCACGCTCATCGGGGACGACTTAGTGACACGGTATTTGAATCGCATTGCCGAACAACAAATTCATCCCGGCATCTGCCAAAACAGCGCTCTCAAAGTGATTTACACACCGCTCAACGGTGCCGGCAATCTGCCGGTACGTACGATACTGGAACGCATCGGGCTGTCGCAAGTCACCGTCGTGCCCGAACAAGAATTGCCGGACGGCAATTTCCCCACCGCTCCCTACCCGAATCCGGAAATTCGTCAAGCATTTACGCTGGCGCTGGATTTGGCAAAAACCATCCAGCCCGATTTACTACTGGCCACCGACCCCGACTGTGACCGTGTCGGCATTGCCGTGCGACAAGATAACGACTATGTCCTGTTGTCGGGCAACGAAACCGGTTGCTTGTTACTGGAATATATTTTGTCGAGCCGTCGTGCCGCCGGCACCTTGCCGGAAGCGCCGGTGGTGGTAAAAACCATTGTAACCACCGACCTTGCCACACGGATTGCCGAAAAATACGGCTGTGAGATGCGCGAAGTGTTAACCGGTTTTAAGTATATCGGCGAGCAAATCGGTGAGTTGGAAGCCGCCGGTCATCCCGAGCGGTATCAACTCGGTTTTGAGGAAAGTTACGGCTACCTCGCCGGCACCCATGCACGTGACAAAGATGCGGTGGTTGCCTCCATGCTGATTTGTGAAATGGCAGCCTATTATGCGGACCGCGGTCAGTCTTTGTTGGATATCTTGGCACGGTTGGAAAAAGAACACGGCGTATACTGCCATAAACTCGTCAATACACAGTTTGAAGGCGCACAAGGAATGGTCGCTATGGAGGAATTGATGTCGTCGTTGCGCACCACACCGCCCACGGAGATTGCCGGGTTACGTGTGCTCGGTGTAGCGGATTATCTCACCTCCGAACGCCGCACTGCCGACGGAACAGTACAATCTATCACCCTCCCGAAATCCAATGTACTGTCTTACACATTGGAGAATCACGCCGGTTTGATTGTCCGACCCTCCGGTACGGAACCGAAAATCAAAGGGTATGTCACCGCAACCGGTGACACACCGGAAAAAGCTGCCGAGGTCGCTGTTGCACTGGTGACCGCCACCGAAGCGTTATTCGGGAAGGCATAAGCGTTTGAAATGCAAAAACCCGCTTGTGAAAACACTTTCACAAGCGGCTTTTTATGTTGACTCAGAAGTCAATGGTATCGGAATTGTGCCCCGACCAACCCACGCCGTCGGGAATGGCATCTATTGCCGCCATATCCTCGTCGGACAGCGTAAAGTCGAACAGCGCCGCGTTCTCCGCAATACGCGACGGTGTGACCGATTTCGGTAGCGGTACCGTGCCGTTTTGCAGACACCAACGCAAACAAATTTGTGCCACGGTCTTGCCGTATTTGGCCGCCATCTCCACAAGCAACGGATAATCTAATAATCGACCACGTCCCAACGGACTCCAGGCCTCAATCAGAATGTTGTGCTCACGGCAAAACGATACGGTGGCATCCTGACGGTAACCGGGATGGTATTCAATCTGATTCACCATCGGGATTTGCTCGGTATCCATCAGTGCACGCAGATGATGCGGCTGAAAATTCGACACGCCAATCGCACGAATCCGCTTTTCTTGATACAATGTCGTCAGCGCTTTCCACGTACTGCGATTCAGTTCTTCCCAGTTATCGTATTGCGCCGCCACCGCCGGCCAATGAATCAAATACAAATCCAAATAGGACACCTGCAACCGTGCCAGCGTTTCTTCAAATGCACGCATCGCTTTATCATAACCACGCTCGGTGTTCCACACCTTGCTGGTGATAAACAGGTTATCACGCGGTATTTCCGCACGTTGCAACACTTCACCAATACCACGCTCATTTTGGTACATCGCCGCGGTGTCTATGTGCCGATAGCCTTGTTTGAGTGCCTCGGTCACGGCCGCACCGACACCCTCGTCCGGCGTTTTCCACGTGCCGAATCCCACACACGGCATCGCATATCCGTTACGCAGTAAGACCGTCTCTGTCAATCCATTCACTCGGCATTTCCCCCTTTGTGTTTTCTTTTCCAGTATACCTTGCGACGTGTTGCTTGTCAACAACGCATCCGCCCGAAAAAAGATTGACAAAAAAACGACAATCTTTGCGGATACCTATTGCAAAATGTGACGAAACAGTATATAATGGGCGTTAGGTATGATATTTTCTAAGGAGGAACAGGCAAATGCAGAAAAAAATCAGCAAGCTCCCTTTTCAGGGAACTCCTGAACAGCAAAAAGCCCTGCAGGCGGTCATTGATGCCAACAAGCACGATGCCAGCCGTCTGATGGGTGTTATGCAGGATGCGCAAAACATCTATGGGTATCTGCCGATGGAGGTACAAGAGATGATTGCGGAAGGTATGGGCGTGCCGTTGGAAAAAGTTTACGGTGTGGCGACTTTCTACGCACAATTCTCGCTCTCTCCGAAAGGCAAGTATAACATTTCCGTCTGCCTCGGCACGGCGTGCTATGTTAAGGGTGCCGGTGACGTGTTTGAGAAACTGAAGCAAGAGCTCGGCATCGATGCCGAAGAATGCACCCCGGACGGACACTTCTCCCTCACCGCTTGCCGTTGCATCGGCGCGTGTGGTTTGGCACCGGTTCTTACGGTCAACGAGGACGTGTACGGCAAACTCACGGCAGACGATGTCCCGGGCATCATTGCGAAGTACAGCAAATAAGCGATGCGTGAATTGTCACTGAATATTCTGGATATTGCCCAGAATTCCATTGCCGCCGATGCCACATTGGTCACGGTTTCGATATCCGAACAGGACGGAATGTTGACCATACGCATTGGGGATAACGGTTGCGGTATGACTGCCGAACAGCAAAAGCAACTGGACGACCCGTTCTATACCACCCGCACCACGCGCCGCGTGGGAATGGGGATTCCGCTGTTTCGTATGGCGGCGGAAATGGCAGGCGGTACGTTGTCGGTTGCTTCCGAGGTCGGCCACGGCACAGTGGTGACAGCCTCGTTTGTCTTGTCACACATTGACCGTATGCCGCTGGGGGATATCGTCGGTACGATGGAAACACTCATTCAACTCAATCCGACCATTGATTTTGTGTATCACCATACGGTGGGTACACAATCCTACACGTTGGATACGCGCGAATTGCGGAAGGTGTTGAGTGATGTACCGTTGTCCGAACCGGATATTCTGGAATGGATTACCGCCAATTTGGCAGAGGGTATCCAATCGGTAGACAGCCACGCTTAAACTCCCAAAACACGGGAATTAAACTTAGGAGGTTTTGATATGAAATCCATTGCGGAATTGCAGGCTCTGCGTGAAAAAGCCCGCGAGAAAATGACCGTGCGTGAAGGTTCACACGATGGTACGCGTGTCGTCGTCGGTATGGCAACGTGCGGTATTGCGGCCGGTGCTCGTCCGGTGCTGAAAGCGTTTACGGAAGAAATTGCGAAGCGTCACTTGGGACATGTGGCAGTGGTGCAAACCGGTTGCATCGGTATGTGCCAGTTTGAGCCGATTGTCGAAGTGATTGCCCCCGGTAAGGACAAGGTGACCTACGGTAAAGTCACCCCCGAGATGGTTGCGAAAATCGTGACCGACCATTTGGTGAACGGCAATCCGGTGTCGGAATACACCGTTGCTAATTTGATGAAATAAGACAGGAGGAAAAAGAATGTATCGTTCTCATGTGCTGGTTTGCGGCGGTACGGGTTGTACTTCCTCCAACAGCCAAGCCATTATCGACACTCTGGAAAAAGAAATTGCGGCCAACGATTTAACTGACGAAGTCAAGGTGGTTCGCACCGGTTGTTTCGGTTTGTGTGCACTCGGTCCGATTATGATTGTGTATCCGGAAGGTTGCTTCTATTCCTGCGTAAAGGTAGAGGATATTCCGGAAATCGTATCGGAGCATTTGCTCAAAGGCCGCATCGTCACACGTTTGCTGTACGATGAAACCGTAGAAAACGAAGGCGAAATCAAAGCACTGGATGAAACCGACTTCTACAAAAAGCAGGTGCGTGTGGCTCTGCGTAACTGCGGTGTGATTAACCCCGAATCGTTGGATGAATACGTCGCGAACGACGGGTATCAGGCGTTGGCAAAATGCTTGACCGAATACACACCGGAGCAGGTTATCCAAATCATCACCGATTCCGGTCTGCGTGGCCGTGGCGGCGGTGGCTTCCCCACCGGTCGCAAATGGGCGGTGACGGCACCCAACCAAGCACCGGAAAAGTATGTGGTGTGTAACGCTGACGAGGGCGACCCGGGTGCATTTATGGACCGTTCCGTGTTGGAAGGTGACCCGCACTGCTTGATTGAAGCCATGGCGATTGCCGGTTATGCTATCGGCGCGACCAAAGGTTTCGTATATGTCCGTGCCGAGTATCCGATTGCTGTGCGTCGTTTGCAGATTGCTATTGATGAAGCACGCAAAGAAGGCTTGCTGGGCAAAGATATTTTCGGTAGCGGTTTTGAATTTGATATGGAGATTCGTTTGGGCGCCGGTGCATTCGTGTGCGGTGAAGAAACGGCTTTGATGACCTCCATCGAAGGCAACCGCGGTGAGCCGCGTCCGCGTCCGCCGTATCCGGCTGTTAAAGGTCTGTACGGTTGCCCGACCGTGGAAAACAACGTGGAAACCTTTGCCAACGTACCGCAGATTATCCTGCGCGGTGCCGAGTGGTTTGCCTCCATGGGTACCGAAAAATCCAAGGGCACCAAAGTGTTTGCTTTGGGCGGTAAAATCAAACATACCGGCTTGGTGGAAATCCCGATGGGTATTACCTTGCGTGAAATCGTGGAAGAAATCGGCGGCGGCATTCCGAACGGTAAAAAGTTCAAGGCCGCGCAGACCGGTGGTCCTTCCGGCGGTTGTATTCCGGCGTCCCTCATTGACACGCCGGTGGACTATGACAACCTCATCGCCTTGGGTTGTATGATGGGTTCCGGCGGTTTGATTGTTATGGACGAGGACACCTGTATGGTGGATATGGCTAAATTCTTCCTTGAGTTTACCGTTGACGAGTCCTGCGGTAAGTGCAC
>JAZSOY010000106.1:0-2275 GCA_045537155.1 Acutalibacteraceae bacterium | reverse complement strand
TGCACCTTTGATCATTTGGACAACTCTCCACAACGCATCCATTATAGTGGATGCAAAGGGTTTTGTCAATGGGTTTGTCGTCAATATTTTGTTAAATGTCCTTCTGTTCGCAGTGCCGGGAACCCCCATTGACGTAGCACTTCATAGACACCGACGGCAACGGTGTTCGAGAGGTTTAGGGAACGTGCCGCATCGTCATTTAACATCGGTAGACGGACGCAGTTGTCGGGATGCTCGTATAATAACTCTTCCGGTAAGCCGGCGGTTTCTTTACCAAACACCAGATACGCACCATCCGGATACGACACATCGGAGTAAATATGCGTGCCTTTGGTGGTGAAATAGAAGAACGGGCCGGTATTTTTTTCGAAAAACTCGGCTAAATTTTCATAATATGTGATATCTAACAGATGCCAGTAATCCAAGCCGGCACGTTTTAATTTGCGGTCGTCGATGGTAAAACCCATCGGTTTAACAATATGCAGACGGCTACCCGTAGCCGCGCAGGTGCGGCTGATGTTCCCGGTGTTTTGCGGGATTTCTGGTTCGACCAGAACAATATTTAGCTGCGGCATAACGCACCTCCTTGCCTCGCTATTATAGCATACCGATTTCAAAAAAGCAAACATTCACGCCTTATCGTGATAAAATAACTGTTTTTTGTGCAGAAAGACAAAAAGTGGGCAAATTAAAACGTTAAAATATGAAATTGTTGGTAAGAATGAATAACTATTGCAAAAAGAGCAAATCCAGTATATACTAATAACATATCAAAGGAGGGTTCACGATGGCAGCCTCAAAGAAAACGCATAACATGCAACAAGATGTCCTTCGTCAGGAATTGTGTGAAAAACTATTGACCGCCTTTTCCGTAACACCGGATAAAGCAACCAATGAGCATTTTTATCAAGCGTTAGCGTTGGTACTGCGTGACCGGATGCGCGCTTCGCGTGTACAATACATTTCCAAAGCCCATAAGCAACAAGCCAAACAGGTATACTACTTGTCAATGGAGTTTTTGATGGGACGTTCTCTCAAAAACACATTATTTAATATGGAACTTACTGACGCCGCCAAGGCGGTTTTGGCGGATTTTCATATCAAGTTGGATTCGCTGTATGAACTCGAACCGGATGCCGGTTTGGGGAATGGTGGTCTGGGTCGTTTGGCGGCGTGCTTTTTAGATGGTTTGGCGACCTCATCGATTCCGGCTATCGGCTATTCATTGCTGTACGAGTGTGGAATTTTCCGTCAACAACTGGTGGATGGTTGGCAGACGGAGTTGCCCGACTTCTGGTTGCCGGGTGGACAGTGTTGGTTGTTGCCACGTCCGGAGTTGGCAAAAGAAGTGCGGTTTGACGGTGAAATTCACGAGCAATGGCGTGGAAACTATCATCAGGTTGACCACATCGGTGCGACGCGTGTCATTGCGCAACCGTTCGATTTGATGGTGGCCGGCAAGGGAGGTAAAGCCATTTCCACGCTGCGTTTGTGGAAAGCGACGGCCCCCAGCATGGATATGTCCTTGTTTAACCAAGGGGAATACATGCGCGCCATTGAGCAAAAAGCGATGGCGGAAATTATCACACAGGTATTGTATCCGGCCGACGACCACCGCGAGGGTAAATCGTTGCGCTTATCCCAACAGTATTTTTTGGCGTCGGCATCGGTACAAGATATTGTTCAGCGCCATTTGGAACAGTTCGGCACATTAGATAATTTACCGGAAATGGCCGCGATTCATATCAATGACACCCATCCGACCTTGGCGATTCCCGAACTGATGCGTATTCTATTGGATGAGTGCGGTTACAGTTGGGAAGCGGCATGGGATATTGTAACGCGTACGGTAGCGTATACCAATCACACCGTGATGAAAGAGGCGTTGGAATGCTGGCCGGAGGATTTGTTCCGTCAGCGGTTGCCGCGCATACACCAAATTGTATCTGAAATCAATAACCGATTCAGTGCGCAGATGATGGAAATGACCAACGGTGATACGGAAAAAGTCAGCCGTATGGCGATTATCAGCTACGGCGTGATTCGTATGGCCAATCTTTGTGTGGCGGCATCACACGCCGTCAACGGGGTGGCAAAAATCCACAGTCACATTTTGACCGAAACGGTGTTCCGCGGCGCGTACAGTGTGATGCCGGAAAAATTTGGCAACGTCACCAACGGTATTGCCCACCGTCGTTGGTTGTGCCAAGCCAATCCGGAATTGACGGAATTCATTACGCAACGTATCGGGGATTCTTTTGTATTGGATGCTTCT
>JAZSOY010000171.1:0-2601 GCA_045537155.1 Acutalibacteraceae bacterium | reverse complement strand
GAACGACATGGCTACGATCCGACTTTCTTGAATAAATTGCATCTCATCCCCATGCGTAGTCGCCGTGGATAGCACAATACGTTTGGACATACATTACCCTCTTTTCATTAACAACGTGTACACACCGGAGAAACCGTTGTCAACCGGCATCAACAGTTGATAGAATAACACACACGTATCGCCGGTCGTTTCCCAAATACACTAAATTGAACAGTCCTATACAGTTATTCATTATACTCCAAGTTTCTACATTTTTCAAGTATCAAATGCAAATTAGTCGCTCTTATTAAAAAACATAAAAATTAGACAGACAAACTGTATGTTTTGAATAAGTTTACACCAAAATTAAAACATCAATTTTTGTTTTTCGGCACACTCCGTAGTGTACAACCCACGATGACACTCCCCCGTTTTGAACGTGTCAACCTATCTCAGAAACCGATACAAAAAGTGAGACCTACCGAAAAAATATTCGGTAGGTCTTTAGTTTATTCTGTAGAGTTGCCTGTAGGTCCTGCCCCTATTGGCCACTTTACTAGGCAAATCAGGCCCCTTGCTTTACCTCATCAAATTCCTGCTGAATCTCTGCAGAAGGCGGAGGCGTCAACAACGACACCACGACAATCAACAAACTGGAGAAAAGGAATGCCGGCAGCAGCTCATAAATATTAAACGCGCCGCCGAGCGGACGAATGACCAGTTTCCAGAAGAACACCATCAGACCACCGCCGAGCATACCGGCAACGGCACCCGCGCGGTTAATGCGTTTCCAGAACAAACTGAACAGTACCAGCGGACCAAAGGTAGCGCCGAAACCGGCCCAAGCAAAGGAAACAATGGTGAAGATAACACTGTTTTCATCCAACGCAATAATCACAGCGACAACGGCGATAGCCAACAGTACCAAGCGGGAAACCGTCATCACCTGCTTATCGGTAGCGTTCTTCTTGAAGATACCTTGATAAATATTTTTTGAGAACGCGGAAGCCGCAATCAACAAATAAGAGTCGGAAGAACTGATGGTGGCGGCAAGAATACCGGCCATCACAAATCCGGCAAGAATGGACGGGAACAGTTTGGTAGAAAGCAAAATGAAAATGTTTTCCGCTTCCGATGCCGTGCCCAAAGCTGTGGGTAAGAAAGCGCGACCGATGACACCAATGAGGATGGCAGCTGTCAGAGAAATCAACACCCAGACGGTGGCAATGCGGCGTGCACGAGGGAGTTCGCTCTCGCTACGAATCGCCATAAAGCGCAACAGCACCTGTGGCATACCAAAATAACCAAGACCCCACGCCATCGTAGAAACAACGCTGAGGAAACCATAATTAGCGGCTTCACCAAACTGGGGCACTCCGTTGGCAATAACCTGTTTTCCGTCTTCCATAATCGGGGTAGCCATACCGAAGAAATCAAAGAATCCGGGGAAATCTTTCGTATTGTCTAACACGGCATTCACACCGCCGGTTGCCACCGTACCGACAATGAGTACGGCTGCCAACGCAATGACCATCACAATAGCCTGCATAAAGTCAGACACACTCTCTGCCAAGAAACCGCCCAGCAATGTGTAGATAAGAACAAAGATAGCGCCCAAAATCATCATGGCCACATACGGCGCGCCGAACAACGTGGAGAACAATTTGCCGCAAGTCACCAAGCAACTTGAGGCGTATACGGTGAAGAAAATGAGAATAAACACCGCGGCGATGGTCATAATGACTTTTTTGTTTTCGTGGAAACGATTGGAGAAAAAGTCAGGTAACGTAATGGAGTTTTTGGCCTTTTCACTGTATCGACGCAACCGACGGGAAACCACCAACCAGTTGATATAGGTACCCACGGCTAAACCGATAGCCGTCCAAGCGGCATCCGCCAGACCGCACCAATACGCCACACCCGGTAAGCCCATCAACAGCCAGCCACTCATATCCGATGCTTCCGCGCTCATAGCACTAACCCACGGACCAAGTGAACGACCGCCGAGAAAATAGTTCTCGGAGTTAGCGTTGGCGCGTTTGGCAAACACAATGCCAATGCCAATAACGATTGACATATACACGACCATGGCAACCAAAATTTGAATTGTCTTGCTGTCCATATGACACCCCTCTAAAATCAAAGATTTTCCTTTATTATAAACTCATTAGGGGGATTATGCAAGGGTTAAATCTATAAAAACTCATTTTTTTGACATATTCTTACAATTCAGTGCCCTACCCTGCTTACGATATCTTGCACCGCGAGCCCCACAGGTAACGCCCATATTACTCAACGTTAGGCAAATATAACGGGAAAACCGACAAGTTAAAACTTGCCGGTTTTCTGGCGGAGAAGGAGGGAGTCGAAGTTGCTTCGCAACCCCTCTTGCGGTGCCCGAAATTCTTATCACTCGCTTTCGCTCGCAGAATTTCGACCGCTGCGCCCTCCCCTGCTCGCTGTTTCTGCCGCAGGCAGCGCTCGCAGGCGACGCCCACGCCGGTCCCCGGCGCTCGGGTTCGAATGTGCTTTTTCACGAAAGAGAAAAGGCACCCTATCGGATGCCTTTTCTCTTTGGCGGAGAAGGAGGGACTCGAACCCTCGCGCCGGTTACCCGACCTA
>JAZSOY010000055.1:0-2327 GCA_045537155.1 Acutalibacteraceae bacterium | reverse complement strand
ACTTGATGCCGGCCCATGCGTTTCAAGGGGGTGCCGTGCCACGTGGTAAACACGCGTTGTTTTGCGCGTGAACACAACGCGGTACGCAGACGAAACCGCCACCGTTCGCGCCATCCGTTGCCGCGACATTCACTGCTTCGTTCGGCAAAGACGTTGTCGACGAGCACACGAGCCGTCGCGCGATATCGCCGTGCCGCGGCACTGTGGATGTCCACCGCCACCGCATACGGCGGCACGGCGGCACGGTATGCGGGTGATACCAGCCACACAATCTCGCATTGCGGTGCCAAGGCGTGTAACGCTTCGGAAATGTACCGCGGACTGTCGGAATACTGCCCGTGAAAACTGCTGAACACCACACAATGTCGGCGCACGGGATGGCATTTTGCCCACCATTGCCGCATCGCACTGCCGGCAAAAGACATCAGACTCATATCCTCACTCCTCGCGTTGTTTGCCGACACCGATGCCGGTTCCCTTTACCGCCGCCCAACACAACATCGCCAAGGCGGCAATCGGCCACGATAACCGTTCGATATGACGGTACAACTGCCAGTGGTATCGCCACAGCCGCCGTTTGTTGGAGGACAGGGATTGCCGACGCACGCGATACCGCATCAACCGTTCCGGCAATCCGTAACAGTAAGCACCGCTGCGCAACATCGCCAGCCACAACGCAAAATCGTTGCGTTTGTCGATGGCAGGCACGCGTATGTCGCCGAACTGCCGCCGTTCATACATCACCGTGGAATTGCCGATGGGGTCACTGAGAAACAGCATTTTCCAGTATCCGACACGGTGCGGCGGCACCCACCGATACGCGCCCACACGCCCATCCTCGTCCATTCGCACGTATGCCGTTGCGGAAAAATAACACGGTACACCGGCGGCGGTTTGTTGTTGCATAAAGGCGAGTTGACGCTCCAATTTTTGCGGTTCCCACACATCGTCGCTGTCCAAAAATGCCACATACTCACCGCGTGCCATCGCGAGAGCATAGGAGCGTGCCGCGGCGGCACCGCCGTTTTTCGGCAACCGATGATAGTGAATCCGCGTATCCGTCAAAAAGGGTTGTAACACGGCGGTGGTGTTGTCGGTGGACGCATCATCCACAATCCACAATTCCCAGTGCGTGTGCGTTTGCGAGAGTACCGATTGCACCGCCTCCGCAATAAACGCACCGCCGTTGTATGTCGGCATAATGACCGATACGAACATCACTACCGCCTCCTTCGCGCTCGCACATCCGACAGTAGACCACGTACACCGCGAAAACGCACGGCGGCCGACGCCTTGGCCAGATATCCGGCGGCGCCCCTCGGCAACCACCGCCTCCACGCGCGTCGTTTTTCTTCAAACCATCGCTGTTCATCAGACAACCACGAGCCGTCAAAGTGATGAATGGCGTGGGTGTTCTCGGTCAGCGTCAGACGACCGGTGGCAAAGTCTTTGGGACAAAAATACGCGGTGGGGAACAACGTCAAACCACCGAGCGTTTGCTTGGTGTTGTTGAGCACCAACCCGTGTTGTTGACACAATGCCGTCAACCGCACCACGTTGGGGGTTTCGTCGTACTTGCCGTTCGGCAGTTGAAACGCGGCATCGTCGTAGGTGTGCAACAACGCGACAAACAACGGATGTCCGGCTTCACACGCCAACAGTGCGGTTTGAATGCGGTTGGGGGCTTCGAAACCGGCAAAGGCCGACAACGACAAAAAAGCATCCAACGGGCGGATGAGTTCCACGTCGGTGTCGAGATAAATCCCCCCGTACTTCACCAACGCCTGCAACCGCACCACATCGGACACAAACGCCCATCGCCGCGCGGCCGTCGCTTCGCGCAGATACCGCTCCTGCGACAAATCGGTGTTGGATTCGTCCCAACGCATAACGGTGTAATCGGGGCAATGGGTGCGCCAACTATCCAGACACGCTTGTGCCGACTTTGGTAACGGCGCGCCGCCAAACCAGCAATAATGCAGTATTTTCGGAATCATACCGAGTTCCTCCGCACGGCGTGCATTCGCCGTATGTCGTTGAGTCGCCGCCATTGATGACGTGAGGATAAGAGCGAAGCCGCCAAATACCCACCGCACTTGAGTGGCTGACGGCGATGCTGTACGGCGGCTGTAAACCGGCGGTCGGCACGGCGATACCGCGCGGCGGCGGCGTCGGATAGGTAGGGGGATACCGCCGCTTGCACTTCCAACGGGGTCACTTCTTCGATGCGCGGATACTGTGCCGCCAAATACCGTGACGAGAGGTGTTGTTGCAACAAGGCACTGCGCGACAAACTGGAGTCCAACACCCGATACTGTAACAACGGT
>JAZSOY010000057.1:0-7273 GCA_045537155.1 Acutalibacteraceae bacterium | reverse complement strand
GGCACGATGGCATATCTGGAGTTCGAAGCCATCGGTGTTCCCCGCGTCAAAACGGAGCGTTCCGTTGCGTATATCGACCACAACACCTTGCAGACCGGTTTTGAAAATGCCGACGACCATCGGTATATTCAAACGGTGTGTAAAAAACACGGACTGTATTTTTCGCGTCCCGGCAACGGCATCTGCCATCAGGTGCATTTGGAACGCTTTGGCATTCCCGGAAAAACGCTGATTGGTTCGGACAGCCATACCCCGACCGGCGGCGGTATTGGTATGTTGGCATTTGGTGCGGGCGGTTTGGACGTGGCTGTTGCGATGGGCGGCGGAACGTACTATATTACGATGCCTAAAATGGTGCGTGTCAACCTCACGGGAAAATTGCAACCTTGGGTAGCGGCCAAAGATGTGATTTTGGAAGTGTTACGCCGTATGACCGTCAAAGGCGGTGTCGGCAAAATTGTGGAATACGGCGGCGACGGCGTGGCGACGCTGTCGGTACCGGAACGGGCGACGATTACCAATATGGGTGCGGAATTGGGCGCCTCTACATCGATTTTCCCCTCGGACGAGGTGACACGTGCGTTTATGAAGGCACAAGGCCGCGAAGCGGATTGGGTGCCGTTGCAGCCCGATGCCGACGCGGTATACGACGAAGTCATTGACATCGATTTAAGCACGCTTACCCCCTTGGCGGCGTGTCCCCATTCGCCGGATGCCGTGCGTCCGGTGTCGGAACTGCAGGAGATTCGTGTTGACCAGTGTTGCATTGGTTCGTGCACCAACTCATCGCTGATGGATTTGCTGAAAGTAGCGGCCATTTTGAAAGGACGCACGGTACACCCCAATGTAAGTTTGTCCATTGCCCCGGGTTCAAAACAGGTGTACACGATGCTGGCGGAAAACGGTGCGTTGGCCGATTTGATTGCCGCCGGTGCGCGTATTTTGGAATGTGCATGCGGTCCGTGTATCGGTATGGGCCAGTCACCGAATTCCGGTGGCGTGTCGTTGCGTACGTTTAACCGCAACTTTGAAGGCCGTTCCGGCACAGCAGATGGACAAGTGTATTTGGTCAGTCCGGAAACGGCAGCGGCTTCGGCATTGACCGGTGTGTTTACCGACCCACGCACGTTGGGTGAACCGATATCCATCACGATGCCGGAGCAATTCCGCATTGATGATAATATGATTGTACCGCCGGCGGCCGAGAGTGAAATGGACCAAGTGACCGTGGTTCGCGGTCCTAACATCAAACCATTCCCGACCACGCGGCCGATGGAAGATACCATTCGTGCTAAGGCGTTGCTCAAGGTAGGGGACAACATCACCACCGACCACATTATGCCGGCCGGTGCCAAAATTCTGCCGTTGCGTTCTAACATTCCGGCTATCTCGGAACATTGCTTTGTGCGGTGTGATACGGAGTTTCCGGCGCGTTGTCACAAGGAAGGCGCGGGTATCATTATCGGCGGTTCCAACTACGGGCAAGGCAGTTCACGTGAACACGCAGCATTGGCGCCGTTGTATCTCGGCATTCGTGCCGTGGTGGTGAAATCGTTTGCACGAATTCACGCTGCGAACCTGATTAACGCCGGCATTTTGCCGTTGACGTTTGCGGATGAGGCGGATTATGAGCGTATTTCGCTATACGATGTTCTGTCCTTGCCGGATGTGCGCCGTCGCTTACAAGCCGGTGAACCGTTGGTGCTGAAAAATGAAACCACCGGTGAAGAATATGCTCTCAACGCGATGTTTTCCGACCGCCAGACGGCCGTGCTGTTGGCCGGCGGCTTGTTGGATTATACGCGAGAACAAAACCGTTAAAGGATTGTGTTATGGAAAACAAGACAACCATCTCTATGTCGGTCGTGCGTCGTTTGCCGCGCTATTACCGTTTCTTTCGTGATTTGAAGAACCACGGTGTAGTGCGTATTTCGTCGCGCGAATTGGCTGAAAAGATGGGACTTACCGCCTCTCAAATTCGGCAGGACCTCAACTGTTTCGGGGAGTTCGGACAGCAGGGATACGGCTATTCAGTCGAACGCTTGTACGAGGCGTTACACCGCATTTTAGGGTTTGACCAACATATCAATGCCATACTCATCGGTGCGGGTAATTTAGGACGAGCAGTGGCCAACCATATGGATTTTGCCGGTAAGGGTATCACGTTGGCCGGTGTGTTTGATGATGCGGTGGCGTTGCACGGCACGGTAGTAGCCGGTGTTCCGATACAACCCACCGAACAACTGGAAAGCTTTTGCCGTGAAGAGAAACCGACCATGGCTATCTTGTGTATTCCGCAGGAGACGGCACCGGCATTGTCTGAGCGTCTGATTGCCTGTGGAGTCAATGCATTTTGGAATTTCAGTCATTACGATATTGCGCTCAAGCATCCCGAGGTGCAGGTGGAAAATGTGCATCTGGGTGATAGTTTGATGACCTTGTCGTATCTGTTGCAAGCGGGGACAAACGAAGAAATGGGGTGACGGTATGCAACGCGTACGCATTGCCGATTTAATTGTGGATATTGACAATCGAGATACGGCATTTTTTAATCAGCGTTTGCAAGCATACCGCGTATCCGATGCCGGGCAAGCGGATGTATCCATTGTGTTTCGTGCACCGGAGAAACTGATACCACCACAAGGTGTGACACAATCGTATAATGAGCGACTGCGCGTTACGTAACTGGCTGACGGTCGCCGTGTACGGGGGCTCTACCACCCGAAAGACGCTCGGTTGTTACAAACCATCACCAGCACACGCGATTATCGCATCGCAGAGATTGCCGTACCGAGCGACCGCAATCACCCGACACGGACGTTACGCGATTTTGAGTATATGTTTACCCACCTCGTGTTTGCCGAGCGGTTGATATATTTAGGCGGTATGGTATTACACGGTTCTTGTATGGCATTGGATGGCAAGGCGGTGATTTTTTCCGCCCCCTCCGGTACCGGGAAATCGACACATACCGGTTTATGGCGTCAGTTGTACGGTGACCGCGTCACCGTCATAAATGATGATAAACCGGCGATTCGGTTTAACGCCCAAGGACAACCGATTGCGTACGGTACGCCGTGGAGTGGCAAGACCGACCTTAATTGCAATGTATCGGCACCGTTACACGCGTTGGTGTTTTTACAACGTGCGTCGGACAACGCGATTCGCCGTCTGTCTGCCACGGAAGCCTTACTCTATATGAATCGAGAATTGTCCCATCCCTATCACGATGAACAACTCGACCAGACGTTATTGGATACGGCGTTGCGCTTAATTCAATCGGTGCCGGTGTTTTTATTGAGTTGTACACCCGATGAACGCGCGGTGGAAACGGTACGACGAGCATTAGCATGGTGAACCGAAAGGGTTGATAGATATGAAAATCAAAGACGGGTTTGTCTTGCGGAACATTTGCGGTGAATATGTTGTGGTTGCCGTAGGCAAGCCAACACTGAATTTCAAAGGGTTAATCCAACTGAACGAAACCGGCGCTTTCTTGTGGGAACAACTGCAAACGGAACGCACGGCAGACGAATTACGCTCGGCGTTGATGTCGGAATATGATGTGGACAACGATACCGCGCAAGCGGATATCGGCGCGTTTATTGCTTCATTACAACAAGCGGAGTTGTTAACATGAAACCGATAAAAGAACGGTTGCCAATGCGTGAACTGTGGCCGATGATTGAGGAGTCGTTTCGTCAAGGCTTGACGGTGACACTCGGTGTCACCGGTTGCAGTATGCGACCGATGTTGGAACCGCAACGCGACAGTGTGATTCTGTCACCGTGTGAGTCAACCACTTTGCGGCGTGGTGCGTTGCCGTTGTGTCGGCGCGCAGACGGTAGTTTTGTATTGCATCGCATTATCCGTGTACAAAAAACGACCTATACATTGGCAGGGGATGCCCAGCGTGAACTGGAACACGATGTTCCGAAAACGTGTGTAGTGGCGGTGGTGACCGGCTTTGTTCGCAAAGGACATACGGTGAGTTGTCGTGATTGGCGGTATCGCCTATACAGCACCGTGTGGATGTGGGTACGCCCGGTTCGCCCGTGGCTATTCTGTCTGGCATCTCGATTACGGAGGTGACAAGGTGAAAGTACAAAAAGAGATACGTACGTGGTTATTTCGGCAAACGCGTCGGCAACTGCCGTGTGTCGGCGTGGTGACGTTGCTCAGTATGCTGTCCTCGGTGGCGTATTTGTGGTTGGCGATGCTTTCCAAAGAGTTGATTGAAGTGGCACAACACCTGTTTTCCCCCGGTGATTTGCTCCCGTCGTGGGACTATTTGCGGGAACCGGCACTGTATCGCCCGGTGCTGACGGTGATAGCGGTGGTATGCGGGCAAGTAGTCGTACACGTTGTACAAAGCCGCCTGCGTGTGCACGCTGCCGGCAAATTGGAAATGCAGTTGCGCCATCGCGTGTTTTCTTCATTACTGCATGCCGATTACACCACCGTAAATACCTATCACTCCGGAGAATTGTTAACGCGCCTAACCAGTGATGTGCAACTGGTGTCACAAACGATGTTGACCTTGTTGCCCAACGCAGCGGCATGGCTTTCGAAATTGGTCGGCGGTATCGTCTTGCTGGCAGTGCTGGCACCGGATTTGGCGGTTGTGGTCGTCAGCGTCGGTGTGGTTGCCATTATCGGCAGTCGTTTGTACGGCGCACAATTAAAACGCTTACACAAGCGTTGTCAAGCCGCATACGGAAAAACACGGTCGTTTATGCAAGATGTTTTCTCACAACTGATGTCCGTGAAAGCATTTAGCGTTGAATCGTCGGCTACGCAGGGAATGGAGGATACCCAGCAAGAGCATTTCCGGTGGAAATTACGCCGCAATCGCGTACAGTTGATTGGCGGAAACGGAATGTATCTTTTGCTGAGTGCCGCCTATTATATATTGTTAGTGTGGTGCGTGTTTCGTTTGGCAGCCGGCGCGATGACGGTGGGCACCTTGACGGCCTTGTTGCAGATTTTCGAGCAGTTGCAAGCCCCGATACGCAATGCCTCCGGTCTGTTGCCGCAATATTACGCGATGATGGCGTCAGCCGAGCGTTTACAGCAGGTGGATACCTTGCCGTCAGAACCAACAGCAGAACCCAAACCGCTGAAGGCATTTCACCAACTGTCGATTTGCGGCGTTACGTTTGCTTACGACGACAAGGAACCGGTATTGCGTGAGGTGTCCTTGACGGTGCGGCGCGGCGAGTGTGTCGCGTTGGTCGGCAGTTCCGGCATCGGTAAAAGCACCTTATTGAAATTGATTTTAGCGATTTACCCCTGCCAAACCGGTAGCATTGAGGTGGAAGGGGAAACCCGCGTGCCAGTGGATGCCGGGACACGTTGTTTGATGGCGTATGTGCCGCAGGGGAATGCGTTGATAGCCGGTACCATTCGCGATAATATTGCGTTCTTCCGTTCTGCCACCGAGGAACGGCTACACACCGTGGCAAAGATGGCATGTCTGGATGAATGGATTGCCTCGTTGCCGATGGGCTTGGATACGCCGGTCGGTGAAAACGGCGTCGGCGTGTCGGAGGGTCAAGCCCAGCGCATAGCGATTGCGCGCGCCCTACTGGACGATGCCCCGATATTGTTGTTGGATGAATGTACCTCCGCGTTGGATGCTGTCACCGAAGAACGGTTGCTGTCTAATATACGTCAATTATCCGATAAGGCCGTATTGTTGATTTCGCATAAAGACACGACCATCGCCGGTAGCACCGCGGTTTGGCGTCTGATTGACGGGCAGTTGCGCGCCGTTAAGGCATAAAAACGACTCTTTTTTTAAAAAATCTCGCCGTAGTAGAGTGGAACTATCCATTCTACTGCGGCGATTTCGGTTTGTAGAGTATGGTTTGCGTAAGAGAGAGAACACTTTAAGTAAAACCGTGGTATACTGTTTGTCGTTGTGATACGGCAGTACGTACCGTTCTTAAACGAATAACGACCATATAGGAGGATGTTTGGTATGGGTTCATTTATCTTGAGCAGTTGCTCCACGGCAGATTTGAGCAAAGAACACTTTGAGCAACGCGACATTCGTTACGTTTGTTTCCATTATCGGTTGAACGGTGTGGAATATCCCGACGATTTGGGACAGACCATTCCGTTTGACGAGTTTTATCGTCGTATGGCAGAGGGCGAAGATACCGCTACTTCGCAGGTCAACGTGTCGGAGTACTTGGAATACTTTTGCAAACTGCTGGAAGAGGGCAAAGACGTCTTACACATGGCGTTGTCGTCCGGTATTTCGGGTTCTGTCAATTCGGCGCGCAGTGCCGCTGCCATTGCGCAAGAACGGTATCCCGACCGTCACGTGTATATCGTGGATTCGTTAGCGGCCTCGTCCGGTTTCGGATTGTTCCTCGATAAATTGGCAGATTTACGTGATGAGGGCAAGTCTATTGAAGAAGTACGTGATTGGGCTGAGGCCAACAAAACCAAAATGCATCATTGGTTCTTTTCTACCGATTTAACGTTTTATGTGAAAGGCGGCCGGATTTCCAAAGCTGCCGGATGGTTTGGTGGTTTGCTCAGTATTTGTCCGCTGATGAATGTCAACGACAAAGGCCAGTTAGTGCCGCGCAGCAAGATTCGCGGCAAAAAGCAGGTGATTCGTGAAATCGTAGAGCGTATGAAAGAACACGCCGACGCCGGATTGAATTATCGTGGAAAATGTTATATGTCTCATTCCGCGTGCTACGAGGATGCCCGTGCCGTAGCGGATTTGGTGGAAGAGGCATTTCCGCTGTTGCAAGGCAAGGTGGTAATCAATAACATCGGAACGACCATCGGCAGTCACAGCGGCCCCGGTACCGTGGCGTTGTTCTTCTGGGGCGACGAGCGCACAGCTTAATTGTCACCGTTGCTCAATGACCGGCTGACAAAAGGGGAGCTTCTTCGCTTGCAGCCATTATCCAGGACCTGTGTATACAACAACAGCCGCCCGATACTTCGGGCGGCTGATTTGTTATCGTTTTTTGGGTTATCCGTTCGTAATGCGTGCCAAGAATGCTTTGGTACGTTCGTTTTGCGGATGGTCAATGACGGCTTCCGGTGTACCTTGCTCAACGATGAGACCGTCGTCCATAAAAATCACTTGGTCAGACACTTCACGTGCAAATTGCATTTCGTGTGTCACAATGACCATGGTCATGTGCGCATCGGCAAGTTGCCGCATCACGCGTAGGATTTCGCCGGTCAATTCTGGGTCTAACGCCGATGTTGGTTCGTCAAAGAACAGAATCTCCGGTTTGAG
>JAZSOY010000080.1:0-3323 GCA_045537155.1 Acutalibacteraceae bacterium | reverse complement strand
GCCATTACCGACCACGGTGTCGTGCAAGCGTTTCCCGAGGCGATGAATGCCGCCGCCGAGGCGCGCAAAGCCGGGAAACCGATTAAAATTTTATACGGCGTCGAGGCGTATTTCGAACACGATGCCGACAGTGTGGAGGCGCAACACAAGGCGCGTCCGTTCCACCAGATTATCTTAGCGAAAAACACGGTTGGCTTAAAAAATCTCTATAAATTGATTTCCTACAGCCATTTGAAAAACTATTATAAGCGTCCCCGTGTACCGCAAAGTAAACTGATGGAACTGCGTGAGGGGTTGATTCTCGGTAGCGCTTGTGAGCAAGGGGAGTTGTTTCAAGCCATTGTAGAAGGCCGTCCGTGGGACGAATTGTGTGAAATTGCTCGGTTCTATGATTTTTTAGAAATTCAACCGCTCGGCAACAACCAATTTATGTTGCGCAACGGTATGGCGCGTGACAACGAGCAGTTGCGCGAATTCAACCGCACGGTACTCCGGTTAGGTGATGAATTGAATATTCCGGTATGTGCCACGTGTGATGTCCACTTTATGGACGCCGAAGACGAGGTGTATCGTCGGATTTTGCAGGCAGGGCAAGGGTATAGCGATGCGGATATGCAAGCACCGCTGTATTTCCGTACCACGGAAGAAATGCTCAAAGAATTTGATTATTTGCCGCCGAAAAAAGCCTATGAAATTGTGGTCGAAAACCCCAATCGTATCGCGGATATGATTGAGGATATTCGTCCGATTCCCGAG
Source organism: Acutalibacteraceae bacterium (assembly GCA_045537155.1). Classification (GTDB taxonomy): domain Bacteria; phylum Bacillota; class Clostridia; order Oscillospirales; family Acutalibacteraceae; genus RGIG3009. The sequence goes on along the minus strand of JAZSOY010000080.1, from coordinate 2,567 downwards.
GGGAATTATCCCCCTCATATGGATGGCTCCGATGAGGATTTGACCGAGATTACTTGGGCACGTGCCAAGGAAATCTATGGTGACCCCGTACCCCCGATTGTCGCCGAACGATTGGAAAAGGAACTCAATTCCATTATCAAAAACGGGTTTTCTGTGTTGTATATGATTGCTCAAAAACTGGTAAAAAACTCCGTGGACAATGGATATCTGGTGGGTTCACGTGGTTCGGTGGGCTCGTCGTTTGTTGCTCATATGGCCGGTATTTCCGAGGTCAATCCCTTGGCGCCGCATTATGTGTGTTCCCAGTGTAAACATTCGGAATTTATCACCGATGGCTCGGTCGGGTCCGGCTTTGACTTGCCGGAAAAAACCTGCCCGGTATGCGGCCAAACGATGACCGGTGACGGTCAGGAAATCCCCTTTGAAACGTTTTTGGGATTTGACGGGGACAAGACACCAGATATTGACTTGAATTTTGCCAGCGAATATCAAACACGCGCACATAAGTATACCGAATCCCTATTCGGCAGTGAACACGTTTTCAAAGCCGGCACTATTTCCACGGTGGCGGAAAAAACGGCATTTGGATTTGTGAAGAAGTATGCTGAAGAGCGTGGCTTAGTGCTTAGCAATGCGGAAATCACTCGGTTGGCAACCGGTTGTACCGGCGTGAAACGCACCACCGGTCAACACCCCGGCGGTATGGTAGTTGTGCCGAATGAGTATGAAATCGAGGATTTCTGTCCGGCACAGCACCCGGCAGACGATACCGATTCCGATGTGATTACCACGCACTTTGATTTTCATTCCATTCACGATACCATTTTGAAATTGGATAATCTCGGTCACGTGATTCCGACCACCTATAAATATTTGGAGGAATATACCGGCATCAGCGTTATGGACGTGCCGATGTCCGACCCTGAGGTGTACAAACTGTTTACGTCACCCGAACCGCTTGGTGTCACGGCGGAGGATATCGAGTGTGAAACGGGCACTTTGTCGTTGCCGGAAATGGGTACCCCGTTTGTACGGCAGATGTTATTGGATTGCCGTCCGACCAAATTTGCGGATTTGTTGCAGATTTCCGGTTTGTCGCACGGTACGGATGTGTGGTTGGGTAATGCGCAGGAACTGATTCGTTCCGGCACGTGCACGATTTCCGATGTTATTGGAACGCGTGATAACATTATGACTTATCTTATGCACAAAGGATTACCCCCGAAAATGGCATTCAAAATCATGGAAATTGTTCGTAAAGGTAAAGCATCCAAATTACTCACGGAAGAACATTTTACCGCGATGCGTGAGCACAATGTGCCGGATTGGTATGTCGATTCCTGTATGAAAATTAAGTACATGTTCCCGAAAGCGCATGCCGCCGCCTATTGTACGGCAGCATTGCGTGTGGCGTGGTATAAGGTTCATCGTCCGGCTGAGTATTATGCGGCGTATTTTACCGGTCGCGGTGAAGATTTTGATGCCGAACCGGTACAAGGTGGCAAGCTTGTGGTTAAGCGGTTGATGGACAGTATTCGTGCGAAGGACAAGAAAGAGGCTACCGCAAAAGAGTTGTCGCAGGCAGAAACACTGCATATCATTTATGAGGCGATGCAGCGTGGCGTAGAGTTCCTGCCGGTGGATTTATACCGTTCTCATTCGTATAAATTTATTATGGAAGACGGGAAAATTCGTTTGCCGTTCAGTTCTGTCAAAGGATTGGGCGAATCCGCGGCGCAGGCGCTGGTGGAGGCGCGCAAAGAGGGCGAGTTCATTTCTTGCGACGATTTGCAAAACCGTTCCGGTGTTTCTAAGACCGTCATTGAATCGTTGAGCACGTTGGGAGCATTGGGTTCTTTGCCGGCAACGAGCCAGATGAATTTGTTTGATATGTAAGGAGTGTCCGTGGTGTTGCGTAAAAATGAGGTCATACCGCTGCATATCACCGCTATAAGTGCGGATGGTCATGGTATCGGTCGGTATGCTGAACAAGCAAATGAACGCGGCATCGCGGTCTTTGTCCCTTATACGGCGATAGGTGATGTGCTGAATTGCCGTATTGTCAAAGTGGAAAAGCAAATGGCTTACGGTAAAATTGAGAAACTACTGGTACCGTCTGCTGACCGTTTGCCAACGGTCGATTGTCCGGTGTTCGGTAAGTGCGGAGGGTGTGTATTTCGACATCTGACATACGATGCTGAACTGCGTTGCAAATGGCAACGGGTAGCCGATGCCTTACAACGCATTGGCGGGTTGTCGGTGGTACCGCAACCGATTGTGCCGTGCGCGCAACCCGACCGCTACCGCAACAAGGCACAGTATCCGGTGGCCGCGGGTGAGCATCGGCCATTGGTTGGTTTGTATGCGATGCGCAGTCACCGCGTCGTAGAGCAACACGACTGTTTGTTGCAACCGGTGTCGTTCTCGGCGGTCGTGGCAGTGGTGACACGATGGGCAAAAAAGAATCACGTGCCGATTTACGATGAGCGCACCGGCTGTGGTGTGTTACGGCATATTTATGTGCGGCAAGGTGAACAAAGCCGCGAATGTATGGTGTGCTTGGTATG
>JAZSOY010000123.1:0-13727 GCA_045537155.1 Acutalibacteraceae bacterium | reverse complement strand
GTTGTAGCAATTATCGCACTTGTTATTGACATAACAAAAAAGAAATAACCGCCCCTCGCCAAAAGTGCGGTTATTTCTTTAACCCATTATTAGGCTGACCGTCTATCGGTAGCCTCTCTGCTTATATTATAGCAGATTTTTTGGATTTGTCAACTGTTACAACCTAAAATGCTTGCGGCGTACTCAATATCATAGTAGTGGAAAACTCTCTGCTGAATTTTCAGCAGAGAGTTTTTCGTTTTAATAATTTAGTTGCCCTTGTATCTGTCCATCTCAATTAGAATTTTAAGAATCTGCTCTTGTTCTTCTTGGCTTTTGGTTAATAAAAATTCATAGCACTCAAGAGGAATGTTGCGCCCATTAGTATTTTCGCCCCCAAGATTCTCAAAAAGTTTTGATAAAGATATATTTAACGAAGTCGCAACCTTATCAATACTTTCCAAGGTAGCATTCTTTTCACCGCGTTCCAACTGACCGATGTAAGTCGGGTGACAACCGGAGAGTTCGGCTATTTTTTCTTGGCTTAAACCAAGTTGCGTTCTATAGTTACGAATACGTTGACCAACTATTTTCGCTAAATCACTCATAAAATCACCTCTGTATTATAGTCTATTGATATTGTTTTTAATATTCCACAGACTATTGATATTGATAATTCAAGAGTGTATACTATAAATATCAAAACTTTCAATTTTTGTGCTTATAGTATTTTGAAAGAGGCGAAAGCATGAATAGAATTCACACTTGTTGCTTTATCGGTCACAGAACGATAAACGAAACCGAGGAACTAAAATCAAAAATTATTGAAATAATTGAAAAACTAATTGTGGACGAAAATGTTGACACCTTTCTTTTTGGAAGTAAGAGTCAGTTTGATAGTTTGTGCCACGAACTGGTGACGGATATCCAAGAAAAATACCCACACGTAAAACGAATCTACGTACGGGCTGAGTTTCCCTATATCAGTGAACGCTATCAAAACTATCTTTTGGAACGTTATGAGGATACCTACTATCCCGAAACGATACTCGGTGCAGGCAGAGCTGCCTATGTGAAACGCAATTATGAAATGATAGATAATAGTCACTTTTGTATTGTCTATTACGATGAACCAAACGCTCCCACCACGCGCAAAAGCGGAACAAAGATTGCCTTGGAGTATGCGCTCAAACAACGAAAATGCATTCTGCAACTGCCTATGCGATAAAAAGACACAATTTCTTAACAGTGAACAACGAGCAGCCAGGCGGTTACCGGTAGAGAGGGGATTATCAACTTTTCCGTATGCGGGGGATTTTTCAACACCGGAATGGATAAAAAGTTGTTACGGGTTATAGACAGGTGTAAAAAAATGGTGTATAATGGATTTGTATAGCACGTTTGAGGGAGTATACCGACTCGGTGCGATGGTTGCACGGAATCGGGGGACGTCGAAAATACCTTAAAGCGCGTACGAAAACGGCTTGCCGGTTTATACGTATTTCAAGAAGAAGGGATTTTGAGAGTATGGCACTGAAATTAGGGATTATCGGTATTGGTAATCAGGGAACACATCACGTTGAATTGATGGAACATTGCCCGAATTTTGAACTCGTTGCGGTGGCGGATACGAATCCTGACCGCTTGGCTTGGGCGGCGGAAACGTTGCCGAATGTCGCACGTTTTGACACCACAGAAGCGATGTTGGATAGCGGTTTGGTGGAGGCGTGCATTATTGCCGTGCCGCACTACGACCATCCCAAGTGCGCCATTGCGTGTATGGAACGCGGTGTCCACGTGATGGTGGAAAAGCCTGCCGGCGTGTACACCAAACAAATTCGTGAGATGAACGAAGTGGCTGACGCACATCCGGAAGTCAAGTTCGGTATGATGTTCAATCAGCGTACTACCGAAGTGTACCGCAAACTGCGCGAATACATACAATCCGGAAAATACGGTCAAATCCGTCGTGTCAACTGGTTAATCACCACATGGTATCGTCCCCAAGCGTATTACGATTCCGGTAGTTGGCGTGCCACGTGGGCCGGCGAGGGCGGCGGCGTGTTGATGAATCAGTGCCCCCACCAGTTAGACTTATTGCAGTGGTTGTGCGGTATGCCGGTGAAAGTGCATGCCAAGGTGAAATACGGCAAATGGCACGACATTGAAGTGGAAGACGAAGCCACGGTTTATATGGAATTTGCCAATGGTGCGTCCGGTGTGTTCATTACCAGTACCGGTGACGCACGCGGTACAAACCGTCTGGAAATTCAGATGGATAAAGCCGTATTTGTGGTGGGGCGCACGGATTTGCACATTGAAGAGTTTGAAATGTCAGAGCCGGAGTTCTCCGCTACCACCACCGAACCGTTTGCCAAAATGCCCTTTAAGGCGTTTGACGAAGATTTCGGGGCAACCCAGTATCCGCACGCCAAGGTTACCAATGCTTGGGGCGATGCGATTCTGCACGGTACGGAGTTGTTTGCCGACGGTCGCGAGGGTATCAACGGTGCGATGCTCGCCAATGCGATTCAGTTGTCCGCTTTCCTTGACCGCGAAGTGACGTTGCCGATTGATGAAGATTTGTACTACGAAGAATTGATGAAACGCGTTGCCACCTCTAAACTCAAAACCAATGTCAAACAAGTGGTCGCCAACACTGCCGGCACGTTTGGCGGAGCAAAATAATCGATAACACAACAAAAACCTCGTTGCGGATAACCGCAACGAGGTTTTTCTTATACAATGCCGTCCATAATGTGTAGGTTGCGAATCTCGCCGTCGCGAATGTGGTTGGTGATGGCGTACGCGTGTGCGGTCAGCGCATTTCCCGACACGCTTGAGAGGTTTTGGGTTCGGAATTCATCGCACAGAACGGTTGTTTTGTTTTTCAAGGGATAGACAAGAGCAGAAATGTGGTGTATAATTCCGATAGTGACACTAGGGTAAAGGATGTTTGATATGTGTTCGACAACAGTACAAGAAATTCGGTATTTGTCTAAAGCAGACCATTCTATGCAACCGGCAAAAATACGCCCGGCAGAGGGGAATGACAAGCGCCCGTTGGCGGTGTGTTTGCACACGTGGAGTTTCGGTATCGATACGGGGTATGAGCATTTTGTGGAGCGGTGTATTGACCGAAATTGGCACTTTATTTTTCCCTTGTTTCGAGGGCCAAACTGGACGCCGGAAGCGTGTGGTTCGGATTTGGTTGTGTCGGATTTGGCGTGCGCGGTTGCGTATATGCAGGAAAACTACCCCGTGGACGAAAACAAAATTTATCTGGTAGGTGGCTCCGGCGGCGGACACGCCAGTCTGTTGATGGCAGGACGGTGTCCGGAATTGTTTACCGCTATTTCGTCTTGGTGTCCCATTAGCGATATCGCTGCGTGGTATCAACAAGTACATCAAACGAAAACAGACCCCAACCAAGCCAGTTATGACGATGAAATTGCCTTGGCGTGCGGTGGTAACCCTATGACTTCTCCGGAGGCACGTCAGCAGGCCATTCATCGTTCGCCGTTGACGTGGTTGGCGAATGCCAAAGACGCGGTTATTTTGGATATTGGAACCGGTATTCATGACGGGCATACCGGCAGTGTGCCGATTTCACACGCGATGAATGCCTTTAATGTGCTTGCCAAACCGGAGGACCGTATTGCTGCTGAAGACATCGCCTATATGGTGGAGAACGAACAAGTGCCGGCGCACTTGCAGTTTGATGGGGAAGACCCGGCATACGGACCGTACAAAGTGCTGTTGCGTAAAGTGTCCGGCAAGGTTCGTTTCACATTGTTTGAGGGTGGACACGACATTTTGCAAGGACCGGCATTCGGATTTTTGGATAGGCAGCAGCGCGGACAAGAACCGGTGTGGTATTCCGGTGACCGTTACGATGTAACCGCGACAGAGTTGTCCTATTAACCGCCAAGCATAACAACAAGGACTATGACACATAAGGTCATAGTCCTTTTTCAGTTATCGGTATAAAAAAGAGGTTGCATTGTTCGCAAAAACGATGTATAATACCATTGTAATAAGCGTGTTTGCGAATAATATATTTCGTGATGAGAAGGGCGATTGTATGGAGTACTTAAATATAGCGGAAACGGCTGACAAATGGGGGATTTCACCAAGACGATTGCAAACATTGTGTGCCAACGGAAAGGTTGAAGGTGCCACGCGTTTTGGCAAAGCGTGGATGATTCCCAAAACCACACAGAAGCCGATGGATGGAAGAACAAAAGCAAGTAAAGACAATAAGGCGGCATTATTAGAGAAAGATATGCCGATGCCTCGAAAAACCCCTTTTCTGCATATGACGGACTTGTATCGTGTTGCCGGAACTGCCGAAAAGAGCATAGCGGCACTGGAAGATAACCCCGAAGCACAAACGCTTTTGGAAGCAGAAATTGCCTATTCCAAAGGCGACATTGAAAAGGTTTATGACAGTGCCTATTACTTGCTCCACAAACATTCGGGTTTTTATGCCGTGATTTCTGCCGGTATGCTTTTGGCTTTGTGCGCTATTTGGCGCGGAGACCTCAATATGTGGCGACAAGCGAAGATACACATCGCAGAAGCACCTGCCAAATTGGAAGCTGACCGCGATATTATGGCCTTTTCCATCACAGCGATTGATAGCATTTTGTACGATGTTTCCTCTTTTCCGGAATGGTTCAAATTAGGTCGTTTTGAACCACTGCATAAGGATGCACTTCCTGCCGCCAAGGTGTTTTATGCCAAGTATCTCTATGCCACCGGCTATGCTCTTGCTACCAAGCAGTTGGAGCTGCAGGGAGTGCAGGGACTGTCGTTAATGACAATGATTCCCAATACTATTGAACCGATGATTTCCCAGGCAGTAGCGGATAATTCGATTATTGCCGAAATTTATCTACGTATGACTTGTGCGGCTATTTATCATACCAGTGGCAATGACGAGCAAGCAATTTACCATATTGACCGTGCCGTCGCACTTGCTTTGCCCGATAAGCTGTTTGGAATTTTGGCTGAGTACGGTCGAACCTTGGATTCACTTTTGGAACAAAGAATATCAAGAGTGGATATGGAAGCGTGGTATGCGGTGCGTAGTTTATACCATATTTATTCGGCAGGCTGGACAAAACTCAGCGGTTCTGTTCGCGGAAAGAATTTAGCAACAACCTTATCTCCTAAAGAACGTGAAGTAGCAAAGCTCGCCGCCTTCGGTTTCAAAAATGGTCAAATTGCAGCTACTCTTAATATGTCGGTATCTGCTGTAAAACAAGCCGTTACCAATGTTTCTAACAAAACCGGAATGACAAGAGAAGATTTTGCCGCTATTTTATAGCCACTTTTGCTCAAAAAAGGACATATCATACCCTGAAATTTATGGCCGAAAACAATTGTTTTCGGGGATACTTAACTAAAAAAATATCTGCTATACTATTATCATAGAATGGTATGGCAGATTTTTCTTTTTGCCGTAAGACAGAAAGGAGCCTATATGTTATCAAAGATATTGAGTCAAGGCGTAGAACAATCGCCTAAACCCAAAGAGGGAGACCTTTATAAGCAAGTGACCATTTCCGGGAAAACATTTCGGTTGCTGTATGGTTATTATGAAAGCTTTGAACGGGAAAGTCCGTTTAACGAGCCGATGCCGATTTATCCGGATTTCATTAAGGAACCGCATTATACGGCCGAGGGAATACCTATCATTACAGCGATGCAAAATGTATGTGAATTCTATTATGGGAAAAACGATGAAGATAGTAGTTGTTCGGATTGTGGTTTTTTTCAAAGATGTGAAGAACTGTTCGGGTTATGTAATTGCCCTGAAAACAAACGCCTTTGTAACGACAGGGCGGTCGTAAAAAGCGAATAGACGACGACTGACATTGCCATCGCAGACAACGGATATACCCCCAAAAATTTATCATTGGAGGAAATGATATGAAGACGAACTTTTCAAAAAGAGTTTTAGGCGTATTTCTTTGTATCGCGCTTATTATGACCTATTTGCCAATCTCGGCAATGGCAGCAAGCGAAAATAATAGCACCTCTGTTGCCGACCCCAAAACATTAAATCAGTGGGAAACATGGTTTCCTGCCGACAGTAGCCGATATGCCGGCGGTGTCTTTTTGGATAAATCGGTATACACGGCTACGGAGGCGAAGACGGATGCGTATTTTGAAGATATTCGCGATTCTCTTTCTTTTGGGAACGATAATTTTGGTAATGAGAATTTTATGGTAGCGCTTTCCGCAGTCGGTTCTAATTCGGAAGTTTTCGGATATTCCCATAACCCGACAGACACCATGTTAGTGCTTGATGCGAGCACGAGTATGGGAACCGGCGCCGCGGCTACCTCTTCGATTGACGATATGGTTTCCGGTGCCAACGAGGCAATTAAACGCTTGATTGCACTTAACAATTATAACCGCGTCGGCGTTGTCATTTATAATGGCACGTCTTCTCTGTTGTTGCCGCTTGACCGATATACTGCCGGCAATGCAAACGGCGATTTTCTCGTCTATTCCAGAACCAACAATCAAAACCGTATTTATATCGCCTCTAATATCAGAAACGGTAACAATCAAATCGTTGACAGAGAGTATATTGCACAGGCACAGGGCACCTACACGCAGGGCGGTATTTACGCTGCAGCCGAACAATTTTTGGATGCCGACACCGTCATTGAGGACGGCAAAATTCAAGGCGGTACGAAGCGCATTCCCATTATGGTGCTGATGACCGACGGGGAACCTTCTTACCGCACACAAACCGGCACAAACAACACGATTAACCGATATAGCTCGGCCACCAATACCAATGCGGACAGAAGCAATTTCCGTGAGGATGATATTACCGCATTCAGCACCATGCTGACTGCCGCTTGGGCAGAGGCGGAAATCACAGCGCATTATGGAATGGATACGCGTTTCTACACCTTGGGATACGCGCTTTCTGCTAATCATCAATATGCCCAGAATGTTCTTGACCCCATGAATCCCAATAATGCGCTGGCCACCCGATTTTCAAGATACGCTTCGCAGTATCTTGCTTTAGGGCAAAATTCTACCGCCACCATTCGTAACGAAAATAATCAGGTTGCTTTTCGAGTTACAAGAGCATCGTCACCTGCCAGAGTCACTACGCTTGATTATGTGGACCGTTATTGGCAGGCGGCTCAGGCATCACAACTTCAGGGTGCGTTTGATTCCATTGTTGACGAAATCATCATTCAATCTCGCTATTACAGTACATTGGTTTCCAATAACAATTATGCTCAGGACGGATTTATCTCCTTTACCGATGAAATCGGCACCTATATGGAGGTAAAAGATGTTAAGGGTATTTATATCGGTGACGGAAAATTGGTTTCCGGCGGAATGTTTGCCGAATTTGTAACTACCGGTTCGGTTAATGATTACGATAACAGCAACTATGACCAAAATCAATTGGAAGGTTTTGAAAACGAAATCCTCAGCGCCATTTCTGAGCGATTCGGCATTTCGCTTTCCGAGGCTATGTTGCTTCTCAACACGGCGAAGGATAATGGATTTATTTCGTATGCCTCTACCACGGAGTTCTCTAACTATATTGCATGGTATGCTAACGAGGATAACGAGTATATCGCACCGTATTCCAATGCTGCCGCTCACACCCATAATAATGCAAAATATATCGTTCGCTCGTACTTTTATATGGGCGATGTTACACAGAACCATGTGGAAACCTCTATGCTTTATGCGTTGGTTCGTGTCAGAGAGGATATGGAAACCGGCAGACAAATTGTTGATATAAATGTGCCTGCCGCGCTTCTGCCGATGGTTACCTACACCATCACGGTTGACGGTGACACTCTCACGTCTGACAATATCACAGGTATCACCTGCGAACAGAAAAAACCCCTTTCTTTACTGTTTGAGGTTGGTCTTGATAGTGAGATTACGCCTATCAACCTCGCAGAAAAAGTCGGCGAGGATTTCCGAAAGGATGCAAACGGGGTATATACCTTCTATACAAACCGTTGGAGAGATAATAACGGCAATGCCTTTGCAATGCCGAATACGGTTGACCCACATGTTTTCAACCATGGCATCATGAACACCACGGTTACACAGTTTATCCCTTCACTGGAAAACGAACGGTACTATTTTACCGAAAATGTTCAGCTGCTTGATAGTAACTACAACATTTATACCGGTGACAAGCCCACCGAAACCGATGGAAGAAAATATTACTTTGTTTATAAATGGGTAGAGGGCAGTGCCAATCGTGCAGAGCTTCGCACGGCTTACGATGATGTTTCTTCCGAAATTCTTAAGAAGCCTGAAAACATTATCAAACTTGACGGTAAAGATGGTTGGTTCATTAAGAGTGGCACACCTCAGTTTTATTTTGGTGAAGAAGTTCACGGCGAGGCGGCACACAGTCATAAAACCGCCAACCCAACCGTAACGCTGGGTTTCTCCGATTATCCGCAGGTTGTTTACCATGACTCCGAGGAACACACAGGATATCATGTGCTTAATTATCACGGCAACAATGGCCTTATTAAAGCCACTCCGGCACAGGGAATCAAGTTAAGCAAAACGGTGAGTCAAACTGTGGAAAACGCTCCCGATGCCTTTGGCTTTGAGATTGCGTTAAGCGGCACATCTTTGGCAAATTCCTACCCCGTATACATTGAACACGCGGATGGTTCAACTACCACCTCTATCGTTGCCGTTTCAAGCGGGAAAATGGCTTTGACGCTTGCCGATGGCGATGTTGCCTATATCTACGATATTCCGGAGGGCACCACCTATACCGTTACCGAAACCTATAATGCCTATTACACCGCATCATCCGGTAACGCCAACGGAACAGTGGCACTTCGCGCCTTATCGTCGGTTGATTTTGTGAACACGCCCAAGGGTTACGGCAGTCTTCTGGTTGAAAAAGAAGTAGACTATCCGTTTGCGACTGTTCCGGCAGAAATTGAGGTGCAGGACTTTGATGTTGAGGTCGTGTTTACAGGTGATGCCAACGACCTTGCGCAAATCAAGACGCCGGCAGGCAGCGTTATTACGCCGGTTATTGCGGGCGATGCTTACACCTATGCGTTCACACTCAAGAATGACGGCGACATTCTCTTTACTAATATTCCTGATGGCGTGAAATATGCGGTAAGCGAAACCAACCTGACCCCGGGATATACGCTCGCAACGCGCGCAGAGAACCTGGCCGGCACCATCGCTAGGGATACCCAGTCTGAGGCGCTGCTTGTCAACCGGTATTCTCCTAACCCGGTTTCGCCCAACATTACCATAAGCGGTGAAAAATATCTTGAGGGTAGAGCATGGGATGCGCAAAAGGATAAGTATCAGATTGCGTTGCAGCAAGTGGAATTCGGCGGACAGGGAGCGGTTGCTATCGGACAACCGACCATCGTTGATGTGGTAAAGGCGAATGGTGCCGATTACCAAATCGATATGAGCAGCCTTTCCTACAATGCACCCGGAGCCTACAATTATGTTGCATACGAAGTGTTCCCCGATGCAGACGACAGAGTCGACAGCGTTTCTTATGACACCAGTTTTGCACTCTTTACCGTTACTGTCGTTGACCAAGGCATCGGCACGTTGATAGTCAGTGAGGTTTCGGTACTTCAGCAGACAGCGAGTATTAGCGGAAATGCCAATAGCGGCTGGGATATTTCCAAGGATTTTATCAACCATTATCAGTCGGTAACCGTTCGTATCCCCGTTACGAAATTGGTCGTGGATGAGGATAATAATAACATGGCCGTACAGGAGCATCGTGGCGGTATATTGTTTGCTTTGTACGATTCTCCCCAGGCAACCACTCCCATATATAACACACTGACCGATGAGAACGGCAAAGCGAACTTCGTTTTCTCGGTAACGCAGAGTGATTATGCCACCGTTAAATACTACTATCTGCGTGAGATTCTTCCGCTTTTGAACAGCCAGGTGGTAGGTATGACCTATGACACAGCGTTCCGGTATGTGATTGGCGTTGAGTGGGCAGATGTGAACGATGCTGCGCCTACCGTTACGTATTATCATTATGATGCGGCAGCACCTGATGGTTTGGGAACTGAAATTACGGATATCGCGGTATCGCCTCTTACGATTACCAACACCTATGACGATAATGAGGTATCCACATCCGCCATTTCGCTGGGCGGTCACAAAACACTCAATGGCGGTGCATTAAGAGCGGGCGACACGTTCACGTTTGAACTGTATGAAACCGATGCCACCTTTAGCATTAGCGGCTTGCAACCAATAGCCACGAAAGAGGTCAATGCCCAGACAGCCAATGGGGCATATCGCTTTGAGAATATTACCTTCAACAGCGTTGGTACAAAGCACCTTGTCATTCGTGAAGCAAACGGTGGAAGCACGGTTGACGGCATTAGTTACGATAATACCGTTTACCATGTTATCGTAGAGGTTACCAAAACCACGAATAACGATAATAAAACGGTTCTTTCCGCGAACGTAACCCACATCCATCAGGTAGGCCATGGCCATGTTGCGGCAGATGCCCTCAACTTCAATAATATTTATACTATCAACGACAGGGAAGAAGTGGTTATTCGCGGCAACAAGACCTTGGTTGGCAGACATCTGATAGAAGGGGAATTTGCGTTTGAAATTGTGGCCGTAACCGCCGATGCACCGATGCCGACCACCACAACGGTACGAAATAATGCAAACGGTGAGTTCGTTTTCCCCACTATCCGTTATGAGGTTGTTAACGAGAAAACCTATCACAAGGAATATGTGTACACCATTAAGGAAGTCGTGCCCGACATCGGTGAAGACCACAAAGGTATCACGTATAACTCGGATAACAACGTAAACGCCACGTATACGCTTGTTGTGAATCTTGAAGAGGATGGCAAGGGCGGAATCACCAAAACCGTAACCCTTAACGGTTCAGACGTTACGGATATTAACGTGTCGTTTGTGAACAGTTATTCTGCAACAGGAACCAGCGTGACCTTTAGTGGTACGAAACAGTTCAATAAGGAAAGCGGCGAATTCTACTTTGATTTGTATCGTGCAAACCATGAATTTGTCATCGGTACGCTTGTCAAGAACACCCATGCCACGGTTTCGAACGGTGAGGGCACGTATTCGATTACCGTAGACTATACCAATGCCGATAGAGGATATCATTATTATGTGCTAAAAGAGGCTGTTCCCTCCGAAACAAAGGGGATATTGTATGACTCTACCGAGTATCACATTACGATGAACGTGTTGGATAACGGACACGGTGAAATGGAAGCTCATGTAATGGATATTGTAAAGGCGCATACTTCAGAAAATGCATCTATGACAGCGCTCAATTTCACGAACCGGTACGCGGTTGCATCAACCGAGTACGCCATAAAAGGCGAAAAGAGCTTAGAGAACAAGGAACTTCAAAATGAACAGTTTGAGTTCCGTTTGAGCAACGCTGACGGTGAAATCACCACCGTTAAGAACGATGCTGAGGGTAGATTTGTGTTCCCCGCACAGGTATTTGAAGAGGCTAAAGAGTATGTCTTCTATGTGGAAGAAATAAACGGCGGCTCTACGCTCCAAGGTATCGCCTATGATTCGGCAAAGTATACGGTTACGATTCCCGTTAAGGATGACGGCGTAGGCAATCTTTATGTGGATGAAGCCGGTATTCAGTATGCGAAACAAGAAGATGGCCAGACAGAGAACGCTTCGGCTATCTCGTTTGTGAACAGATACCATGCTTCGGCTACCGATGAGCTCTATATCGAGGGCACCAAACAAATCAAGGATAATAAAAAGCCGTTGAAGAAGGATGAGTTCACATTCCACCTTTATGAGTCAAACGAGCGATTTAGCAAACGGGATTTTGTTAAATCCGCTAACAACGCCGAGAACGGAACCTTCAAATTCGATAAGGCACTCCGCTTTGACAAGGCGGGTAACTATTACTTTATCGTAACCGAAGAAAAGGGAGAAGCAAAATATATCTCCTATGACGAAACCGTTTACGGAATCGTTGTTACGGTTGAAGATAATCATGAAGGGACATTGAATGTCACCAAAAAAGATGTTCTTGTGATAGCCGAACAAGGTAACACAAGCGCCGAAGCGATATCGTTTACCAACGATTATGTTCCGGAAGACCTCACCGTTGATTTCGATATTGTTAAAACGGTTGTCAACAAGGGCAGCGAGAAGATTGGTCCCGAAGACTTTGAGTTCGTACTGAATACTTTGGCAGACGGTGTGGCAGATACCACGGTTAAGAGTGATGAAAACGGCAAAGCGAAGTTCACCTTAACCTTCGACGAGAGTGACATTGGCAACACCTACACCTACAAGCTGACCGAAGTAGACGGCGGTAAGGCACATGTTTCATACAGCACGGCAGAATATCTCATTACCGTGGCAATCTCGCTGAATGAAAACAATGAGTTGGTTGCAACCCTCACTAAGAACAGCGAACCGGTGACAGCAGTTGTTGCTGAGTTTGAGAATGTTTATGAGTATACTCCTACGCCGACTCCTCAACCAGAGCCCGAGCCTGAGCCTCAACCCGAACCTGAGCCCGAGCCTCAGCCTGAACTGGAGTCCAAACCCGAGCCCCAGCCTGAGCCCGAGCCCGAGCCCGAGCCCGAGTATCCGGACAGCCCTCAGACCGGTGAGAACACCAACCTCCATCTTTGGCTTGCGCTGTTGTTCGTAAGTGGCGGCGGAATTTTCGGCAACACACTTTACGGCAGAAAGAAAAAAGAAGAAACTAACTAAAAAAAGGCAAGGCGTTGGCGGTTTTCCGTCAACGCCTTGTATCTTAATAATATATAATGAGGACTTTTTAGAAAGAGCAACTTAAACATTTGCATCGCCTGCGCCTTTATTTCAGTTTGTTCTTGCGTTGAAATTTGGGGAGTCTACCCAAAGAGAAAATCCGAACCCACCGCCTATTAGACGGAGGTTCGGATTATTCGTGTTTAGTGCGAGTGTTCATAACCAACTTGGGGCGCGAGGTGAAAACTTAAAAAAGAAGAGCCTCAACTACGCGAAATGCGTGTCGAGGCTCTCGACTGGTCGAGATGACAGGATTCGAACCTGCGGCCTCTTCGTCCCGAACGAAGCGCGCTACCAAACTGCGCTACATCTCGATTGCTATACAAAGCATAGGTTATTATACTCTGCCGAGGGGTATTTGTCAAGGACTTTTCAGTATCTTTTTTTGAGGATTTGGTTGCTATTTGGACGACAAAATGGTAAGATAAAGAAAAAAGGGGTGTGCGTATGAAAAACCGGCGGTTGTGTGGATTGGTTGCGGTATTGGCGGTGTGCGGATTGCTTAGCGGTTGTTTTGTTTCGTTGCCGCGTCCGACGCCTTTTCTTAAGGATAACCCAACCATAACGACAACTACGACCACGACCACCACCACAACGACCACGACTACGACAGCGGCTGCACTCACCGAGGCGGAGGCATTGGCTATTGTAAAAGAGGCGGCAGAGCGCTACCATCAATTTGTTTTTCTGGGCGTTTGCTGCGACACGGAGTACAGCGAAGAAGATATGTCTGCTTGTTTAACAGACGAACAAATGGAACAGTATTTTTGTTGTCAATATGCGACTCTCTGTTGTCATACCGTAGACGAGGTACGTGCGCATCTGAGACAATATGTGGCGGCATCCGTTATCCCCGATATTCAAGAGAAAAATTTCTTTGTGGGGAACGACGGGAAACAGTATGT
>JAZSOY010000128.1:0-3017 GCA_045537155.1 Acutalibacteraceae bacterium | reverse complement strand
CGACTTGTTTCACCAGTGGACAAGTGATGGTGGTATTGGTCGGGGCATCCCCCATATTCCCCATAAAGAAAAAATTTACTCAAGCGTTGTTACACCGCCATCCGGAGATTACTACGGTGGTATTCAATGTTAATCCCCATCGTACCAGTATGTTGTTGGGCGAACGCGAAGAGGTGCTATACGGCCGCGGTTTCATTGAGGATACCCTATGCGGTTGCACATTTCGCATCTCGCCGCGGTCGTTTTACCAAATCAATCCCATCCAAACCGAAACACTGTATCGCACCGCGTTGCAAATGGCGCAACTGACTGCGGAGGATGTCGTACTGGACGCGTATTGCGGTGTCGGCACCATCGGCATCGTGGCAGCCAAGCAGGCCAAACAAGTGGTGGGCGTGGAACTGAACGGCGATGCGGTACGTGACGCACGCATCAATGCCCGACAAAACCAGTTGGATAATATTGCCTTTGTGCAGGCGGATGCCGGCGAATATATGGTGGATTTAGTGGCAGAAGGTCAACGCGTTGACGTGGTTTTGATGGACCCACCGCGTGCCGGCAGTGATATGCCGTTTTTGCGTTCGCTATTAACACTGGCACCCTCACGCGTTGTGTATATCTCTTGCAACCCCGAAACACAAGCACGCGATTTGCGTGTGCTGACACAAGGCGGCTACCGCGTCACTGCCATTCAGCCGGTAGATATGTTCCCACACACACAACACATTGAATGTGTTGTATGCTTGCAGAAAGCGTCGCTACAAAACAAACCGTGCAACGCCGTATAAATCGATTTCAAAGCGCGCTTAAGTTGTGTTGTATGGTAGTCGGCCCGGTCGCATCGTGTGTCTTTCCTTTACAGAAAAACAGCCGCCTTTCGGCGGCTGTTTTATTGTGGTGTTTATCCTTATTCGTCGTGGTCGTCGCAGCAACAATCGCAATCGTCATCACACTCTTCGATATCGAATTCCAAATGCTTGCCGCACGCCGGGCACTCTACGCCGCCGACCAACAAGGTATCCTCATCCACAGCAAACTCTTCGTTGCAGTTGGGACAGGTGACATCGTAGAATTCATCATCACAGCAATCGCAATCGCAATCGTCCTCATCGTAATATTCGTCATAGTAATCGGTTTCCAGAGCGTCTAAATCCTCGTCGATGGTATCGACCTGCTCGCCCATTTCGTCCACCATAGCTTCCAGTTCTTCTACGCTCACAGCCACGTCCGTCAACACGTCCATAATGGCTTTCAAAATTTTACCTTCTTTAGCAGTAACATCAATCTCCATACCCTCAATCAAGCCTTTGAGGTACGCCACTTTTTCCGTAATCGTCATAACCATAGCCTCCTTTAATAGTAGAATGTGCGTTACGCACGCTCCATATACTCGCCGGTACGCGTATCCACGCGAATCATTTCACCCTCATCGATAAACAACGGCACACGAATTTCCGCACCGGTTTCCAACGTGGCAGGTTTGGTAGCGTTTGTCGCCGTATCGCCCTTGAAACCGGGGTCCGTCTGTGTGATTTGCAGTTCTACAAAGTTCGGCGGTTCTACACCGAACACATTGCCCTTATAGGACAATACACGGCAAAGCATATTTTCTTTCACAAACTTGAAGTTATCCGACAAAATATCCTTGTTAATCGGAATCAACTCATAGGTTTCTTGGTCCATAAAGTAGTACAAGTCGCCGTCGTTATAGGAATATTCCATTTCCTTTCTCTCGACATAGGCCGTCGGATACTTGTCGTTGGGGTTGAAGGTACGCTCTACCACCGTACCCGCAATGACATTGCGAATCTTGGTGCGAACGAATGCCGCACCCTTACCGGGTTTTACATGCTGGAATTCTACGATTTGGTAGACGTTGCCGTCCATTTCAAAAGTAACGCCGTTTCTAAAATCACCTGCTGATACCATTTTGCAATCCTCCGTTATACTTAACTGAGTTATATTTTACCGCATCACGCCGACTTTTGCAAGTACTAATTGAAAGAAAACAAAAAAACAGACGGCAAAAGCCGTCTGTTTGGGAGCTTATTCGTCCACTACCTTGTTCTCGGCAATCACTTTCTGGGCAACGACCGCCGGTGCTTCCTCATACCGCGTGAACTCCATCGTGTAATACCCTCTGCCCTGCGTCGTCGAACGCAACATATTGGCATAATCGCCCATTTCCGCCATGGGGACTTCGGCAATCACACACGTGATGTGGGGGTCTTCTTCCGTGGGATTCATACCGATAACACGACCGCGGCGTTTCGTAATATCACCCATGATATCACCGGTGTTATCGTTGGGCGCAAACGCATTGACCGTAGCAATCGGCTCTAACAACACCGGATTGGCTTGGGCAATACCGGCTTTGTACGCCAGTGAAGCCGCCGTTTTGAACGCCATTTCCGACGAATCCACCGGATGATAAGAGCCGTCAACCAATGTCGCTTTGACGCCCACCAACGGGAATCCGGCGAGCACACCGTGTTGCGCACTGTCACGCAAGCCTTTTTCCACCGCAGGGAAGTAGTTTTTCGGCACCGAGCCGCCGAATACGGTCTCTGCGAAAACCAGTTCTTCACTGTCGCACGGCTCAAACTCTACCCATACATCACCAAACTGACCGTGACCACCGGATTGTTTCTTGTGACGGCCTTGCACTTTGACTTTGCCGCGGATGGTTTCGCGGTAGGCCACCTTGGGCGCCTGCAAAATCACTTCCACGCCAAATTTGCTCTTGAGTTTGGACACAATCACTTCCAAGTGTTGCTCACCTAAACCGGAAAGCACCTGTTCCTTGGTTTCGGTATTGTGAACCAACGCGATGGTGGGGTCTTCTTCCCGCAAACGGTTCAAGCCGGCAACAATTTTTTCTTCGTCACCCTTGTTCTTCGCATACACCGCCATCGAATACGACGGTGCTTCATACGCAACACCGGGAAGAACAACCGGGCGTGCCGGTGAGCACAGCGTATCCCCCGTACTGGTAGTCGCCAGTTTGGCTACTGCAC
>JAZSOY010000091.1:0-8153 GCA_045537155.1 Acutalibacteraceae bacterium | reverse complement strand
GACACGTTGCTCGTACCGATTCAGTGTGAATATTATGCGTTGGAGGGACTGTCGCAACTGATGGCAACCGTGCGGCAGATAAAACGCATGTATAATCCGCAGTTGGATTTGGAGGGCGTACTGCTCACGATGTATGACGGGCGGTTGCTTTTGACGCAGCAGGTCGTCGCGGAGGTTAAGCGGTTTTTTCCGCGAAAAGTGTTTGCTACGCCGATTCCGCGTAGTGTGCGGCTGTCGGAGGCACCGAGTTTCGGAAAACCTATCAACTATTACGATAAACACTCTAAAGGCGCGTTGGCGTATGATGCCTTGGCGCGGGAATTTATACGAGGACGGTAAAGGAGGGTACGTTGTATGGCTTTGAAAAAAGGCGGTTTGGGCAGGGGTTTGGATGCGTTGTTTGCGGATAACGCGGTAGAAGAGCAGGGCAAAACCGTGTCGTTGCGCATTTCGGAGATTGAGCCAAACCGCGACCAACCACGTAAGCAGTTTGATGAGGCGGCGTTGGCGGATTTGGCAGCGTCGATTGCACAGCACGGGGTGTTACAACCGTTGTTGGTGCGCCCATTACCGGGTGGCACGTATCAGTTGGTCGCCGGAGAACGGCGGTGGCGCGCTTCGCGGTTGGCCGGATTGACTGAGGTGCCGGTGGTGGTGCGTGAAATGAACGACCGCGAGGCGTCGGAGTTGGCATTGATTGAGAATTTGCAGCGTCAAGACTTGAACCCGATGGAAGAAGCGACGGGATTCCGCATGCTCATGGACCAGTATGGCATGACGCAGGAGGACGCCGCAAGGGCGGTCAACAAGTCGCGTCCGGCGGTGGCAAACGCGTTACGTCTGCTGAATTTACCGGAAGAATTGGCGGCGTTGGTGCGCGAGGGCAAATTATCTGCCGGCCACGCCCGTACGTTATTGGCGTTCCCAACGGCTGAGGCGCAGTACGAGGCGGCACAAGCGGCGATTCGCGACGAGTTGTCGGTACGCGCGCTGGAAAAGATGGCAAAATCTGCGCGAGCCCCGCGTCCCGAAAAGCCCGTGCGTCGACGCGACAGTCTGTTTGACGAGGTGGAACTGGCGTTGACGGAACAACTGGGACGGCGCGTACGCGTGTCGGATAAAGGGGACAAAGGCGTCTTACAAGTTGAGTTTTATTCAAAAGAGGACCTTATCGCACTTGCCAATCGGTTGGCGGCGCAGGAATAATACGAGTTTCAAGAGGGAGAGACAACGAATATGGTAGATATTAAATTGGTGCGGAGCGACCCGGCGTTTGTAAAAGCAGCCGTTCGCAAGCGCGAGATGGAATTGGATGGCGTCATCGACGAGATTTTGGAAATTGACGCCAAGCGTCGGCAGTTGTCCGGCGAAACCGATGCCCTGAAAGCCAAGCAAAACGCGGCTTCCAAGGAGATTCCGCAAATCAAAAAAGCCGGCGGTGACGTTTCGGCGATTATGGCGGAAATGAAAGACTTGTCGGCGAAAATCAAAGAGGCGGATGCCGCTATTGGGAAATTGGAAGAAAAGCAAAAGCAACTGCTGTTGGCCATTCCCAATCTGCCGGACCCCGACTTGAAAGAGGGCGGCAAGGAAAACAATGAGCCGGTGCATTACTTCGGCGAACAACCGAAATTTGATTTTCCGGCAAAAAACCACGTAGACTTGTGCGAATCTTTGGGGTTGATTGACTACGAGCGCGGTGCAAAACTGGCCGGCAACGGCAGTTGGGTGTACCGCGGTTGGGGCGCACGTTTGGAATGGGCAATTCTCAATTTCTTTGTTGATGAACATCTGCGCGACGGCTATGAACTCATTTTGCCGCCGCATATGCTAGGGTATGAGTGCGGCTATGTCGCCGGACAATTCCCGAAATTTGAAGAAGAAGTGTATTGGATTCAAAATCCGACCAGTTCCGACCGGAAATTTATGTTGCCGACTGCGGAAACGGCGTTGGTGAACCTGCATCGGGACGAAATCATTCCGCGCGAAGAACTGCCGCGCAAGTACATTGCGTACACGCCGTGCTATCGCCGCGAGGCCGGTAGTTATCGCTCAGAGGAGCGCGGTATGATTCGCGGTCACCAGTTCAACAAGGTAGAAATGGTGCAATATACTACCGCTGAGGGTTCAGATGCGGCCTTTGAAGAGTTGGTCGGCAAAGCCGAGCGTTTGGTGCAGAAACTCGGCCTGCACTACCGTTTGTGCAAATTGGCTGCGGGGGATTGCTCGTTCTCGATGGCGCGCACGTCCGATATCGAAGTGTGGATTCCCAGTATGGGCATTTATAAAGAAGTCAGCTCGGCATCCAACGCACGCGATTATCAAGCGCGCCGCGGCAATATTAAATACCGCGACGAAAACGGCAAATTGCAGTTGGCGCACACGCTGAATGCGTCGGGGCTCGCTACCAGCCGCGTGATTCCGGCGTTGGTGGAGCAATACCAGAACGAAGACGGTTTGGTGACGGTTCCCGAAGTATTACGTCCGTATTTGGGTGTGGACGTCATCCAATAAGTTTCACGTGGAACAACGGTCAGTTCGAAACCATCCTGACCCTGCGGTAACGCGCAGAAATCAAAACTATGGAGGCATATTCCTTGAAACAGAAAAAACGGTTGATGTATTTAGCGCACAGCGGCGTGATTGGCGCGATGTATTTGGCGTTGACGGCGTTGTTGCAACCCATCGGGTTTGGGCCGGTACAATGCCGCCTTTCCGAGGCACTTTCCATACTGCCGGTGTATACGGCGGCGGCGGTGCCGGGATTAACGGTCGGGTGTTTTTTGTCAAATCTTATCGGATTGACGACCGGCATCAACCCAGCCGGTGCGTGGGACGTGCTGTTGGGCACCGCCGCGACGGGACTGGCGGCGATTTTCAGCCGTTTGTGGCGAAAACAACGCTGGGCGCAATTGCCGGTTTTTTCGACCGTTCCGCCGATTGTGGTCAATGCTTTGGTGGTGGGGACGGAGCTGTATGTGGTGTACGGCGGCTTTTCGTTGGCAACACACATCGCTTTAGTAGCACTGGGGCAGACGTTGGCGTGTGCCGGCGGCGGATTGTTGTTAGCGGCGGCATTGCAAAAGGCTGGTTTGGACAAACGAATGCGATAAAAAAGCGCGCACCGTGTGGTGCGCGCTTTTTTGATGCCAGAAAGTTTACGAAAGGCTGTTGACAATCCATTGCACGCCGAGGCAGACGGCGTAAATGACCGGTTGGTGTGCTAAGTAAATCCACAACGACGCCTTGCCAATGCCGGCAAACAGCGGCACGTGGCGGCGAAACATCCAACGGGGAAAGTGGTTGCGCCATCTTCCGATGAAACAACCGCCGAAAAAGCAGAAAGACCATGGCAGCAAGGGAAAATAATCGCCGGCGCTGTCGACAGGGGCGAGTCCCAAGGCGTAGAACAACGGATTCTCAGGCGAAAGCGTGGGTAGTTTCCACGAAAACAGAGGAGAAATACCGATATAACCGCCGTCTGCCGGAAATACGTGGTAGAACAACACAAACAAGAAAGCACATAACAGAAAACCCAACCACGCCGGCGTAAAGCGAATGGTGGGATACAGTAACGTGTATAGCAACATACAGGTTGCCAACAGTTGGAGAATTCCAAACCAAATTTGCGAATCCGGAGTTAACAACCCCCACCGGATGGCGAGATATAACGCCGCCGACAACGCCATCGCCACCGCGGCAAGACACAGACCACGTTTGAGGTTGTTGTGAGATAAGTTGCAACAAATACCGCTGATAACAATGAAGATGCCGGCAAAGAATGGAACTGCCGGTTCAAAAAACGTAAAGAGTGTGACAGCGAAGGGCACGCCAAAAAGATAACCAACG
This sequence comes from Acutalibacteraceae bacterium, assembly GCA_045537155.1. Lineage (GTDB taxonomy): Bacteria > Bacillota > Clostridia > Oscillospirales > Acutalibacteraceae > RGIG3009. The sequence goes on along the minus strand of JAZSOY010000091.1, from coordinate 4,304 downwards.
GTATAAAACGAGTGATAAAATACCATAAGAATAATACAAAAACCGCGGAGTTCGTCTAAAAAGTGAATGCGTCGGGTGGATGGATTACCCATTCTGCGCACCTCCTTGTGGGGGATAGTATAGCATACAATCTTTTTCTTGACAACCCTTGTAAAATGCAATAGGATGGCGTATAATGTCTGCGGGTGAAGAAAATGTTTGGATTATGGGGAACGATTGTTAATGTGATTGCCGTTTTGGCGGGCGGCGCGGTGGGGTTGCTGTTGAACAAGGGTATTCCGCAACGTATCGCCGGCGCGCTGATGACCGCCGTGGGGTTCTGCACGCTGTATATCGGTATTACCGGCTGTTTGGACGGTGACAATACGTTGGTGGTAGTGCTGTCCTTGGTGTTGGGCGCCGCTATTGGGACGTTGTTGGATTTGGACGCACGATTAAATCGTTTAGGAAAGCGCGTGGAAGCGCGATTGGTAAAAGACCCGAACAGTGCCGGAGGACGGTTGGCGCAAGGCTTTGTCAGCGCCAGTTTGTTGTTCTGTGTGGGCACGATGGCGGTAGTGGGCTCCTTGCAAAGCGGTTTGCAGGGTAACCACGAAATGTTGTACTTAAAATCGGTGTTGGATGCGATTTCCTCGGTGGTGTTCGGGGCGACGCTCGGCGCCGGTGTGCTGTTGTCCTCAGTATCGGTGTTTGTGTATCAGGGCGCGATTACGATGTTGGCGCAGTTGGTGGCACCGTATTTGAGCGATGCCGTTGTCGGGGAAATGAATTGCGTTGGTTCATTGCTCATCATCGGGCTGTCACTGAACCTATTAAAGGTGGCAGACATTAAAATTGCCAACTTTCTGCCGGCGGTGTTGTTGCCGGTCGCGCTGTGCCCGTTATATGCATTGATTTTTTAAGTGGAGAAGCATCTCGTTGCCCGTCTGTCAAAAAACAGTTGACAGACGGTTTTTTGTATGATATACTAACGGTTGCCGCTTGTTCCGGGCGGTGTTTTGTCGTGGGATAAAACACCTTAAGCGAAGCGATTTCCGCCCGAGCGCAGCGAGTCTAAAGAAAAGGCAGGTACGTATATGTACGCCATTATTGAAACCGGTGGCAAGCAGTACAAGGTACAGAACGGCGATGTTCTGTTCGTTGAAAAGCTGGACGCCGCGGAAGAAAGCAAAATCGTATTCGACAAAGTCGTTGCGTTGCACAACGACAAAGAGCTGAAGCTCGGCGCTCCGTTCCTGAAGGGCGCATACGTGGATGCTCAAGTGTTGAAGAATGGTAAATCTAAGAAGATTACCGTGTTCACCTATCGTCCGAAGAAGGGTAGCAAACGCGCGATGGGTCATCGTCAGCCCTACACGAAGGTGCAGATTGAAGGCATCCATGCCAGAGCGCCTCGCGCTCCCAAGGTGGAAGCGGAAGCGACGGCTACAGAGGAATGATTCGCGCACAATTCCTGACACGAGGCGATGCGTTGTGCGGATTTGATATGCAAGGCCATGCCGGCCACGCGGAACACGGACGCGACATTGTGTGCGCGGCGGTTTCCTCGGCAGCATATCTCACCGCGAACACCCTCACCGAAGTGTGCGGTTGCCACGCCGTTGTGCAGGAAAATGAAGGCCGCTTAGCGATTCGGGTATCTCCCGAAGAAGAGCAGCTCGCGCAGACCGCGTTGCGGGGTTTGCAAATTCATATGGAAGGGCTTTGTGCCCAGTATCCGCAATATATCCATCTACAACAAACGGAGGTGTAACAATATGTTGAAAATAAACATTCAGCTCTTTGCACATAAAAAGGGTATGGGTTCCACGAAGAACGGTCGTGATTCCGAATCCAAGCGTCTGGGTGCCAAGCGCGCCGACGGTCAATTTGTGCTTGCCGGCAACATTCTGGTTCGCCAGCGCGGCACGCACATCCATCCGGGTGTGAACGTGGGCATCGGTTCCGATGACACGCTGTATGCTAAGGAGAACGGAACTGTGCGCTTCGAGCGTATGGGCAAAAACCGCAAACGCGTCAGCGTTTATGTAACGGAACAGTAATTTTGTTACTGAAAACGCCTTGTCGGGATTCGACAAGGCGTTTTTTCACGCTTTTTTCGAAAAAATGTGAAAAAAGCACTACCGATTATGATGAGTTTTGTGTATAATAGGGATAGTTTAAGGGCGCAGAGCCTTTAATCGGCAATACGACGAAAAGGAAATCAACCGTATGTTTATTGATAAGGCAATCATTCACATCAAAGCCGGCAACGGCGGCAACGGCGCGGTGTCGTTTCACCGTGAAAAATACGTTGCGGCCGGCGGGCCGGACGGCGGCGACGGCGGTCGCGGCGGCAACGTGGTGTTTGTGGCGCAGGACGGCAACAATACGTTGTCGGATTTTCGCTACAAGCGTAAGTTTTGCGCGCCCTCCGGCGGTCAGGGCGGTGCCAAGCGGTGCTTTGGAAAATCCGGTGAGGATTTAATCATTCCGGTGCCGCGCGGAACGTTGGTATATGATAACGACACCGGTCGTTTGATGGCGGACATGTCGGGTGACGAGCCGTTTGTGGCTGCGAAGGGTGGTCGTGGCGGTTGGGGAAACTCGCATTTTGCTACCGCGACGCGTCAGGTGCCGCGCTTTGCCAAACCCGGCGTACCGGGTGAGGAATATACCATTCGCTTGGAACTCAAATTGTTGGCCGATGTGGGATTGGTTGGATTCCCAAACGTGGGGAAATCTACCCTTATTTCGGTTGTCAGTGAGGCAAAGCCGGAAATCGCAAACTATCACTTTACCACCATCACACCGGTATTGGGTGTGGTGCGCGCATATCAAGGAGCATCCTTTGTAATGGCGGATATTCCCGGCATCATTGAGGGCGCCAGCGAGGGCGTGGGACTCGGGCACGAGTTTTTACGCCATGTGGAACGGTGTCGATTATTGGTACACGTGGTGGATGTATCGGGGAGCGAGGGGCGCGACCCGTTGGAGGATTTGGATACCATTTCTCGCGAGTTGGAACGGTTTGATGCGACGTTGGCAAAACGACCGATGTTGATTGCCGGAAACAAGTGTGACCTTGCGACCGAAGAGCAGTTGGCGGCGTTTGAGCAGGCGATGCAGGAACGCGGGTTGGAATATTTTCCGTTGATGGCCGCGATTGCACATGGCACCGATGCGTTGATACAGCGTTGTGCCGCGTTGCTCGCAGAACTACCGCCGATTCGTGAGTTTGAAGCCGAACCGGCACCAATGCCGGATGCCAACGTACTCGGCCGGCGAGAGGTGCGGATTGAACAACACGATGGAGTGTTCTTTGTCGAGGGTGAGTGGTTGCTCAAACTACTGCAAACCATCGACCTGCAAGAGCCGGACAGTTTACAGTATTTTGAGCGCGTGTTACAATCCTCCGGCGTGATACAACAACTCGAGCAGGCAGGCGTGCAAGAGGGTGACACGGTCAGCATTTACGATTTGGAATTCGATTTTGTGAATTAAAGGCAGGACAGTAGTATGGAACGATTATGTCCGATGACGGTAGACCTACACACCATAAGTCCGTTAAACTTGGCGTTTGTGGGCGATGGTGTGTACGAGTTGATGGTACGTGAGCGGTTGGTCAGTATGGCAGGCCGTCCCAACAAAGAACAACACCGCTTGGCGGTCAAGCAAGTGCGTGCCGAGGCACAGGCGGAGGCGTTGGAGAAAATCCTTCCGCAGTTGATTGAACGCGAGGTGGCGATTTATAAGCGCGGGCGAAACGCACACACCGCGCGTTCCGGCAGTGCGTACCACAAGGCAACCGGGCTGGAAACGCTGTTTGGATATTTGTATCTTGAGGGACAGTTGGAACGGGTGAGGGAGTTGTTTGCGCTGACGCTGCCGGCGCCCGAGACAAAACCGGAAAATCTGTAAAAAAGCCGAAAAAGCCATTGACAAATGGACCAAATGCGAATACTATTTTATATGAGGGTTGCGGAGGTTCCGCGCCATAGTTTTTTGGAAGGATGGTTTTGAATGGTTCTTGAAAAAGTGAAAATGATTCTTAGTGGTCAGTTTGATGTTGAAGAAAGCGCAATTACTCCCGAAACCAATATTCAAGAGGATTTGGGTGCCGATTCGCTGGATGTGGTGGATATGCTGATGTCGTTGGAAGACGAGTTCGACGTAGAAATTCCTGACGAAAAAATCGAAACGTTGCGCACGGTTGCGGATGTGGTGGCCTACATCGAAGAAAATCTGTAAAATAAAAACAAACGCGGTATCGGCGAAAGCCGATAAGTCGGATCGTAGCCATGTCGTTCTGTGAGCCAAGGAGT
>JAZSOY010000062.1:0-7141 GCA_045537155.1 Acutalibacteraceae bacterium | reverse complement strand
CTACGATCCGACTTTGTAAATGTGGTGATAAATAGGGTCGATGCCGATAGAACCAACATCCGTAACGAAAAACGAGGTGTGGAACGGACTGATGTTATTGATAAATTTGTTTAACCAACCGCGGTGGTCGCAAAAAATCATCACATTAACAAATGCCCGTACAACCCAAGCCGGCAAATGATTGAGGATTTTAGCAGCAGTATCGGTATCGTTTTGGGAACCGGCGGTACGCACTTCTTTCTCAATGGTTTCGTTAATCCGCCGATACACATCAAACAGGGTATCGGTTTTTTCAAACGTCGGCTTGATACAGACCTCTTCGGCATTTTGCGACAGTTCGCGTTTTACCACCATCGTGGCGGTTAAACGATTGCGCGCAAACGTTTTCCCGTTCATAATAAACCGGTTAAGACGCGGGCGTAAAACGAACATCCGCACCATAGCGGCAATCATGATGTGGTACATCGAAAACGACGACATATCGTGTTCACGCCGCAGTTGACGGACGTACTTCTCCAATTCGTCAATCTCAATTTCCTCGTCGAAAAAGACCTGTGCATCCGAACGGTGTTTCATAATGTGCGGCATAACCGCAAACACAGATTGTGTGTGGCGTAGACGCCAACCGTCCTTGCGGTCACCCCATCGCCGCTTGCGTTGTTCCATACTAAACCCCTCGCTCTTGTTTTTAGTCTGCTGTGGGAATTGTCGATACGGTGCAACGACGCAACCGCTCCTCAAACAGAGCGCCGTTACGGATATTGAGCAACACCAATTCCGAAATCAACGGGTCATCCGTCGCAATGTGAATGGTAGTGAGTCCAAACAACGCTTGCAAGCGCGACTGTTGCACTTGAATATTACGTATCTGTGACAAACTCACCGTTTTTTCCATCGGCGACAAAAGACCGGTATATTGTGACAACGAATCTTCCCGTAACACATACCGCGTTCGTGTTAACGGCAGGCCGGCCAATAGCCAACGCTGACGCTCCGAGAGCGTCGGATTCGAAACACTTTGGCTGTTTGTTGACATCATGGTTTCTCCCATCGACAACCTTCTTTCACAAGAATAACTGTGGTACAGTGTACCACTTTTTTGGATATTTGTCAAATTCACGATAAAAAACAAGGCCCGACACCTACCGTGTCGGGCCGAAAGTATAGGAGGAAAACTTAGCAACCGCAAGTGTCCTCGCCGCAATCGCTGTTGCTGATGAGCAGCAAAATCACGATGATAAACAGTAACCACGTGCAGTTGGCGTCACAACCAAACAGGTTTCTCAAGCACATAAACAGGTCCTCCTCTCGCCGTTATTTATCGTGGGGTTTAGCAACCACAGCCGCAGCCGCAGTTGTTGGTGCGGTAGTTGTTGTCACAGCAGCCATCGTCTTGAGCAAAAATCAGAATGATGGCGATGATGAACAACAACCAAGTGCAGTTGATGTCACCGCAGAACAAGTTACGCAAGCACATTGTAAAATCCTCCTTTCCGAAAGCCGTTGAGAGCTTTCATTCTCATAGTATGTCAAGAATACAGCTTGGTGATAACAATTCAAAAAAAGGCGATATTCTGTGAAAATGAGAGAAAACGGGAGCTATTTTCAAAAATTCAAGAGAAGAAAAACAAATTTGACTTTGTTTGACTTTGACTTTCGTTGACTTTTACCCTATACTGTAGGCAAGGAAGTGAGAACAATGCGCATAAGTGATGAGATAACCGCCTATATTCTTCATATTATGGAACAAGCGGAAAACGGTTCCGCCGAATTACAGCGCAACGTGTTAGCGGAGGAATTGGGGTGTGTACCGAGTCAGATTACCTATGTGTTGTCGTCGCGGTTCACACCGGCACACGGGTATTTGGTAGAAAGTCGTCGCGGCGGCGGCGGATACATTCGAATTCGACGTGTGGAACCACAAGAAGAAGCGACACCGTTGATGCATATTGTCAATTCCATTGGCGAGGAATTGGTACCGGCGGCGGCCGAAGCCATTTTGCAGAGTATGGTATACCAAGGATTTGTCAGCCAGCGTGCGGCAGGCGTGATGGCGGCGGCGTTATCGAACCGTTGTTATCGCGAGGTACCGGCCGAATCACGTGACCGATTACGGGCGGCATTGCTCAAGCAAATGCTGATAGCCTACACCATGTAAGGAGGAAAGAATATGCTTTGTGAACATTGCGGACAACATACCGCGACAGCGCATGTCAAACAAACTATCAACGGGAAGACCACAGAATTGCATTTGTGCGCGCATTGTGCGGCAGAACAGGGCATCGGTTCATCGTTTGGATTTGATTTAGGTGATTTTTGGGGTTCGTTGTTTGCCGAACCGACGCAAAAAACGCAAGCGGATACCCAGCGTTGTCCGGATTGTGGGCGGCGATTCCGCGACATTGCCGAGCAAGGACGTCCCGGTTGTCCGACATGCTATTTGACATTCTATGACCGGTTGTTGCCCTCCATTCAACGCATTCACGGCAAGACACAACACACCGGCAAGGTGGCGGTGCAGGCGGAGGATGCGGTAAAAAAAGAGCACACGTTACAGATGTTGCGTGATAAACTCAATGCGTGCATTGCCGCACAAGAGTATGAAACCTGCGCTCAACTGCGCGATGAAATTCGAAAACTGGAACAGGAGGGGGAAGCGTAATGGCAGAAAAATGGTATCAACGAAGTGGTACCGACGGTGATGTCGTTATCAGTACCCGTATTCGTTTAGCGCGTGATTTTGCGCACCTACCGTTTCCGGCCGTGATGACGCCGGACCAGCGCGAAGATATGATACAGCAAGTCTTTGCGGCGTTTCCCGATGATGCCCCGTGTGCGTTTTCGCGGCATCGTATGGAGGAGTTTCCACAGCGGACGTTGCTGTCGATGGTAGAACGTCATCTGGTGAGCCGCGAATTTGCCCGTAACACCGCCGGCAAGGCGTTGTTACTGACAGAAGATGAGGGCGTCAGTATGATGGTGGGCGAGGAAGACCACTTGCGAATTCAAGTGATGCGTGCCGGCTTTGACTTAGACAGTGCGTGGCAGGAAGCCACGTGTTGGGACGATTATCTGGATACGCGGTTGCACTTTGCCTTTGATGAGCGACTGGGCTATTTGACACAATGCCCCACCAATCTCGGCACCGGTATGCGAGCCTCGGTGATGTTGCATTTGCCGGCATTACAAGAGAAGGGTATCGTCCAGCAGTTGTCAACGACCGTGTCCAAATTGGGATTGACGATTCGCGGCTTGTACGGTGAAGGCAGTAAACCTGAGGGCGCGATGTACCAGTTGTCCAATCAAGTGACATTGGGCATTACGGAGAAGGAAGCGATTGATAATTTACGGAGCATTGTGGTGCAAATCGTGCGTGAGGAACGGCAACACCGCGAAGCGTTGCGTCAACTACCGGCTTTTGAGGACCGTGTATTTCGCTCGTTGGGTATTCTGCAAAACGCCCGTTTGTTGACCGGAAACGAGTTTATGACGTTAGTATCGCATGTCCGCACCGGTGTGGCACTGGGAATGATTCACACCGTGACATTGGATAGGTTAGACCAACTGCTCATCGATGCGCAGGCAGGCGCGCTGATGGAAGCAGCAGGTACCGATTTGGAACCGTCACAACGCGATGCGCGCCGTGCACAATTGGTGCGTGAGCGCTTGTGAGCGGCACGGAAAGGAGAAATACCGTATGAAATACGTATTTAAGGGATTTACGGAAAAGGCGAACACCGCGCTGAATCTCGCAGTGGAAGCGGCGCAAAACTTGGGACACACCTATATCGGCACCGAGCATTTGCTACTGGGCTTGTTGCGTGAGGGTACCGGTGTGGCGGCGTCGATGCTGAGCGCACAAGGCATTACGGCCGCACAATATGAGCAACGTATCATCGGGAGTGAAAGCGGCGGCCAACCGACACGGTTATCGCCGGAAGATTTCACGCCGCGCACCAAACGCGTGATGGAAACGGCGATGATGGAGGCACGCAATATCCAACAGAGTTTTGTTGGTACGGAACATTTACTGATGGCCATTTTGCGTGACGAAACCAGTGTTGCCGTACGGTTGCTGGGACTGTTCGGTGTACGTCCGGTGGAGATGTTGGAGGAAATTGCGCGTACCATCGGCTCGACACCGACGGATACGGCGTCAATGGGCGGCTCGTCGGGTGCTAAGCCTGCCGGCAAAGGTAAGACACCGGTACTGGACCAATTCGGTCGGGATTTGACCGCGATGGCGCGTGCCGGTAAACTGGACCCGGTGATTGGTCGCACGGCAGAAATTCAACGGGTGGTGCAGATTTTATCACGCCGCACCAAGAACAACCCCTGCTTAATCGGCGAACCCGGTGTCGGCAAAACAGCGGTTGCCGAAGGCTTGGCACAGCGTATTGTGGCGGAAGAAGTACCCGATACCTTGCGGAACAAGCGTGTGGTGACGTTGGATTTGACCGGTATGGTGGCCGGTACGAAGTACCGCGGTGATTTTGAGGAACGCATCAAGAACGCTTTGGATGAAGTGTCGAAATCGGGCGATGTGATTTTGTTTATCGACGAAATTCACACCCTCATCGGTGCGGGTGCCGCGGAGGGCGCTGTGGATGCGGCTAACATTTTGAAGCCATCGCTGGCGCGCGGTGAAATTCAGGTTATCGGCGCCACCACGTTGGAAGAATACCGCAAACACATTGAAAAAGACGCCGCGTTGGAACGGCGTTTCCAACCGATTACCGTGGGCGAACCCACTTCGGAGGAAACGCAGGAGATTTTGCGCGGTCTGCGTGATAAGTATGAAGCCCATCACAAGGTAAAAATCACGGATGCCGCGTTGCACGCGGCAGTACAACTGTCTACGCGCTATATTGCCGACCGCTTTTTGCCGGATAAGGCGATTGACCTGATAGACGAAGCGGCATCGCGTGTGCGGTTGCGTGCCTTTACGGCGCCCACCGATGTGCGTCAACTGGAAGAAGAAATCAAGCGATTATCGGCGGAAAAGCAATCGGCTATCAATGAGCAGGATTTTGAACGGGCAGCGAGCCTGCGTGACCAAGAGAAACGTATCAGCGAGCAACTGGAAGAGCAACGCGCGTTGTGGGAAGAGAAGAATGCCTCCATCAGCGGTGAGGTGACCGCGGAGGACGTGGCAGAAATCGTATCGGGTTGGACCGGTGTACCGGTGTCCCAGTTGACCGAGGCAGAAAGCCAACGATTGCTGAAAATGGAAGACATCCTGCATGAACGCATTGTCGGCCAAGACGAAGCGGTCACAGCGGTTGCCAAAGCCATTCGTCGCGGCCGCGTGGGATTGAAAGACCCTCACCGCCCGATTGGTTCGTTCATCTTCCTGGGCCCGACCGGTGTGGGGAAAACCGAGTTGTGCAAAGCGTTGGCAGAGGCGATGTTTGGTGATGAAAACGCGATGATTCGTCTGGATATGTCCGAGTATATGGAAAAGCACACGGTATCGCGTCTTGTGGGTTCACCCCCCGGCTATGTGGGATACGACGAGGGAGGCCAACTGACCGAAAAAATCCGTCGTAAACCGTATTCCGTATTGCTGTTCGATGAAATTGAAAAAGCACACCCCGATGTGTTTAATATGCTGTTACAGATTTTAGAAGACGGTATGTTGACCGATTCCCAAGGACGGCGTGTGGATTTCAAAAACACCATTATCATTATGACATCGAATGTGGGTGCGCGCTTGATTACCGAAAAACGTAGTTTTGGGTTCGGCGATTCGACGGAAAGTGTCGGTGACGAGGAAAGCAGTCGCCGTATTCGGGAAAACGTACTCGGCGAATTGAAAAAGACCTTCCGTCCCGAATTTCTCAACCGTGTAGACGATATCATTGTGTTCCGTCAGTTGACAGAGGAGAATATTCGTGCCATTGCGCAGCGTATGCTGACGTCGTTAGACCGGCGTGTGAAGGATTTGGCTCTTACCTTGACGGTGTCCGATGACGTGGTTGCAGAACTCGCGCGCGTTGGGTTTGATTCGGTATACGGTGCGCGTCCGTTGCGCCGTGCTATTCAGTCACGCATTGAAGATGCCTTGGCAGAACGCTTGCTGGAGGGCGTATTCCACGCGGGTGACCACGTGTCGGTGACGTTGGTGGACGGTACGATACACTTTGATGTCGATACAAGCGAGTCTTGACAAAACCGCGCTACTTGAGTACAATAGTCAAGCGAGTGCGCCGGACAGTCGCGTACGCCGATGCGTATGAGGAAAGTCCGAGCATCACAGGGCAGGATAACGGCTAACGGCCGCCGAGGGTGACCTTAGGGAAAGTGCAACAGAGAGATACCGCCGTGCATATCACGGTAAGGGTGAAAAGGCGAGGAAAGAGCCCACCGGCGCGCAGGAGACTGCGTGGCCCTGCAAACCCTATCCGATGCAACGCCGACTGAAGCAATACATTGGCCCGATGTGCTTCGAAGGGCGGCTTGAGCTGTCTGGCAACAGGCAGTCGAGATAGATGATTGTCCACGACAGAACTCGGCTTATAGGCTCACTCGCCGAAGCCCCCGTTTTTGAACGGGGGCTTCGTTGTTATAACCAAGCAGGACGACTATCCGGCGAAAAGCCTTGAAATTCTTGAGGGATTGTGGTATACTACCCTATATTGGTATTTGATATGGTAGGAGGATGTTTGATGAGCAAAAAAGTAATCGTGTGTGCAGACAGCACTTGTGACCTCAGCGCAGAAATCAAAGAACGTTTCAACATACATACCAATCCGTTTCACGTCAACTTGGGGGAGGATACCTATCAAGACGGCGTGGACTTGTTTCCCGATGATATCTATCGTGCGTATCATGAACGGCAGATTTTACCGAAGACGGCGGCCATCAACACCGCCGAATATATTGATTTTTGTAAGCCGTTTTTGGGCCAAGGATATGAAGTGGTGTACTTAAATCTTGGTTCAGCATTATCGGCTTCCCACAACAACTGCCGTTTGGCGGCCGAAGAGATGGACGGCTTGTATGTGGTGGATAGTTGCAACTTATCCACCGGTATGGGCCTGCTTGTGTTGGAAGCGGCAGAACGTGCGGCGGCCGGTATGCCGGCGGCACAGATTGCCGAGGAGGTGCGGGCAATGACCGGCAAAGTGCAGGCGAGTTT
>JAZSOY010000092.1:0-4008 GCA_045537155.1 Acutalibacteraceae bacterium | reverse complement strand
CAATATCGTGGTGTTGCCCGAAGCCCTATGCGTATACTCCTTGCCGTTGGCGGCGGTATACCGCACCGTGATTGCTGTAGCCGTGGGGGCGGTCACCGTGTCCGGCAACCAGAAATAAATTCCCTCGCCGTCGGTCGTATACCGACAGAAAAAGCGGTCGGTCAGCAGATTCAGCGGCTCGGTCAGCGCGCCGGTATCCTTCCGTTGCTTGCCGGCAGTGCCGCGTGCCGCCGATAAGATGGTCGGCACATAGGGCGTAATCGGACGATAGTCACCGTTTGCCAGCATCTCAAAAATGAGAAATAGCGACTCGCCGGCGGCATACAACACGGCTTTCCGATTATCGGAATCGGTCGCATCGTTTCCTGCCGGGACGGCAAAAATCGTCTGAATACCGGGCTGTCCCAGGAGATAGCCGTTGATTTGCCCGTCCTTGTTCATCAGTCCCAACCGAAACGCATCGCCGCCGTTGTCAGTGTACACAAATGCCGTGTCGTACAACGTGGTAGCGCGATAACCGGTATCGGGCGTAATTCCGTAAAAGACACCGGTTTGGTAGAGTGCCGGTCGCGTGCACAGCAACCCGTCTTTGTTCCACACATTGGACGCATCACACAGACGGTCATCGCGAATACGGTGCGGCGGCAACGAATAATCCACACCGCCGGTAAGCGACGGCAACTGCCATTGCCGCAACGCGGTGCGCCCCATTCGGAGATGTTTCATACCGCACCTCTCATTCCGACGGCGTCGGCAACGCATCGGCGATACGTGCCGTCGTGTTGTGCGTTGCCGCCGCGCGTCTGCCGTCATACAACGCCGCATACACGGTTTGATTGTCGGCATCGCCGTCCTCTTGTGCGAGCAACATGGCGACGCCGTACGGCACGACGGTCTGCACCACCGCCGCCGACAACGGCAGAGGTTGGTGCAAGTCCGAAAGCGGCTGAAACGGCTCACTGTGCTCCTGATACCATAATTCCGCGACGATTTGATTGACGGTCGCCAAGGCTCGCTTGTACAAGCCGGCACCGCCCGGCACCTCACCGTCACCGTGGGTGTCGGTGTAATTCAGCAGGATTAACGCCTGCCGTAATACCTCATTTCCGTTCATAGCAGCCTCCTTACGCCGTGCCCAGCACGTCGCGCAATAACGCGGCACGCTGTTCAGCCGGCAGTGCCTCGTATACTTCGCGGTCGGCGGCATCCAAACCGTCTACCACCTCGTCCACCGACCAATCGGCAGGCGCGGCGGTTTCCAATTCCCGAATCAGTCCGGCAACATCCGGCACCGTCCCTCGCGGCAAGCGTTTGAGATACTGCACCGCGCTGATGATGTCGCGGTCAAACAGATTGCCCAGTGTGCGGACGGATTCGCTCTCACTCCATAACGTCGAGGCACCGACCTCCACGCGCGCGCTAATCAGCAGGTCCCGATAGCGTTTGCCGGAGAACGGCAGATACCACACGCCGTCAGCGTCCTCGATTTTCAGCGCGCGGTCGCCGTAATGCATCACCCAGAACTCCGCCCAGATGCGCGCCACGTCCTCCATAAAGGCATAAAACCGCGTCTGTACGGTCTGCATCGGCAGCAACGCCGCTTCGCGCACCGCGATAATCGCGGAGGTGTTGTTGGGGTCAACGTCACCCAAAGCGCTGTCGTTGGCACCGCTTTGTGTCAGGGTGTTGACGATGAGCGAATTGATGTTGTTGTCGAGTGCCGGTGCGAAACTCGGCGGATTGAGATACCGCATCGCGTTTTGCACGTCGGACGCACCGCCGAACACTTTGATGACCTGTCCCGGCTCGTTGCTGATGGGTTGTTGCACCACATCGCCGTTGACCATCAGCATCGGCATACCCATCATCATCACCGCCCACACCGAGGCAGTCAACATCCGGTTGATGGCGATTTGGTTGGGAATGAGATAAGTCACTTCACTTTCACCGTAGGCGCAGTTTTTGCGACGTTCCCAGTTGAATTTCGCCAACGGGTACAGCCGGATACCGATGTCCCAGTCGCGCCGCACCGTGACATCGCGGCACACCTGCACCGCGCGAATGTGCCAACTGCCGTCGGCGTCCCAGTGGCGATAAAGTTTAGTCAGTAACAGCGCGCGGCGGTTACCGGCTTGCTCCACCGTGCCGTAGTCACCCGACTCGTAGCCGGTTTCGTTGTCGGCGCCGATGCGTTCAATCTCCTCGGCAGGACGGTGGTGTTTCTTGGCTAAGCGCCGAATCTCGTCCACGCGGCGGCGTTGCGCCAAGATGATGTAGGGTTGCTTTTGAATGTCATCGCAGGACGGGTCCCCGAAATACACATTCTCAATGTCCAACACCTCACACGCGATGTCACCGCGCACCGGTTGACGGCGCGCGTGGTCGGCATACAAACCGGTGCAGACGGTATCGTCCCAATAGGTGTAGAGCACGCCGGTGCCGGTCACATACGCGTCGCGCAGAGCGCGCTCACGCAGACTGTCCAGCCCCACGCGCTCCGCGGTGACACGGAAATAATCCGAGAGTGCCGACATCACCAGCGACACTTCCTCGTTGTTGGGAACGACCTCACCAAACGGCACTATGCCGTCGCCGCGCGCATACCCGTCACGCAAACGGCGCACGTTTTCGCGCAGCGCGAGGGTATTCGGCACACCCTCCGCGGAATAGCAGACGCTCATCGGTGCAGAACCCACCACCGCCATTTTGTAATCGCCGATACGCTTAATCACATTATGACGCACGAGCGGTCGGTCGTTGCCGCAGTTCGCACCGTGCCATTGGTCGCCCACCATAAATCGCTCGTTGACGCGGTTTTGCTCATACAAACCTTTGGCACCCAGACCACTTTTGTACGTCACGCCTTGTTCGTATTCCGCAAACACTTGTTGCGGTTCATACCACTTGTTCATACAATCCCTCCCATACTGCAAAAAAAGCAGGGGTGGGTGTCCCCACCCCTGCCGTCAGCCGATGCGGATTAGTAGATGTACGCATACACGCTGGCCTGCTGGTTCTTTTTAACCAACAAGTCGTAGTACAAGCGATAATCGAACTTGTACGCGTCGGCCTTCTGGTTCTGGTCGGGCGCAAAGGTACGCAATTTTTCGGTTTTGCGAATCAAGGACGCACCCTTTTTGGGCATCACCAACGCGCCGATGCTACCGGCATCCGCAGCCGGTACGAATCCACCGTCGGTTTCGCCGCTGGTCGTGCCGTCGAGGTAATCGTACGCCGTCTTCATACGCGAAGAGGGCACCGGCAAAATCGCGACGTTGTCGATGTGATGTACCTGCGTGTGGATTTCGCCCTTGGAAAACTCGTCCATACGCAGATAACGGCTGATTTCAGGGGTCGCCATCAAGGCATCGTACACGGTCGGGTCGACAAACGCCACCAGCGTTTCGTCGTAACCGACGTTGTCGCGCACCTTGTTAATGAGGCGTTGCAACAAAGCAAACACGTTCGCATCCAGTGTTTCACCGGAAGCCAGTGTATCGGTCTGGGCGGCGTCGGTAGCGATGCCGGCGAGTTTGGACAAGCAATACGCGTCCACTTCCGGCACCACCTTGGTACGGACGAATTCGCCCAACACCTGACCGGCGAGGTTGGCGGCACCGGCCTCATCCTCGTCCTGGGCGTCCAACATAAAGGAACGGCCGCGGTCTTGTGTCAGTGTGATCGAGGTGTTGGACACCGTGACCGAACCGTCGGCAAAGCCGTTAGCACGGTCGTAATCGCCCAAACCGGACAACTCCATATCCGGAATGAGGACGGTATGCGCGCCGACAAATTTGGCACGCAGCGCGTTGTCGGTCAAGAAACCGGTGACAGCGCTTTGCACGAACAGTTTATCGAGCTGTTCGGTCAGTTTAGAAGCATACGCAATGGAATTCGACATACTGAGTTTCTCCTTTTTGTGTGGTACTGGTCGGGGTGACGGCTCACAGCGCCCATACGCCGCGCATCATCGCCATCTCCACCGACGATAGGTTGTCCACGGCACCG
>JAZSOY010000196.1:0-2641 GCA_045537155.1 Acutalibacteraceae bacterium | reverse complement strand
ACCGCTTGGCCTCCGACTTCGATGTCGGCGGCGGCGGCACGGTCGCACAGTATATTGCCAATCTTGATGTCAACACGGTGGACCTCGGGGTGCCGGTTCTCTCTATGCACGCGCCGTTAGAGGTGATTGCCAAACCGGATGTGTATATGGCACACAAAGCCTTCTTTGCCTTACTTTCTCGTCACGATAACTTATCATAGAACCGAACAAGCCGCGACCTCATAGGATGGAACAAACCATTCTGTGAGGTCTTTTTTTGTGCAAAGGAGGAGTTGTATGCGAAGCATAGATACCTATGCGGTGATTGGTGGCGATTTACGCGCGGCGTATCTCGCCGGTGCTTTGGCAACGGAGGGTCATCGGGTGATTGTGTCGGGATTTGACAGTGCGGAGTTGCCGTCCGGCGTAACGGCGTGCACCAACCCGACACAAGCCATTGCGTTGGCCGAGTGTGTGATTTTACCGTTACCGGTGAGCACCGATGGGGTTCACGTGAATGCACCGTTCTCGCGCGTGCCGATTGCCTTGGAAACCGTCGTACAGACGGTACGCGATGACCAGTTGTTGTTCGGTGGTCAAATCGGGGAACCCTTACGCCGGGAGTTGGCGGCGCGGGGGTTGGCGGCGGCGGACTATCTGGAACGGGAAGAGTTGGCGGTACTCAATGCCGTTCCCACCGCCGAAGGAGCGGTACAGTTAGCCATGGAAGAATTGCCCATTACGTTGGCGGATTCTCGATGCTTGATTACCGGCTACGGGCGCATCGGGCGCGTGTTGGCACGTATCTTGACCGGCTTGAATGCCGATGTGACGGTTGCCGCCCGACGGTGCTCCGACCGCGCGTGGGCAGAGTCGCAGGGTTGTCGTGCGATTGACACAGGGGCATTGCCGGACGGTACGGCATACGATGTGATTTTTAACACGGTGCCGTATAAACTGTTTCACGCGTCGTTGTTGGAATCGTTGGAACGCCACACACTGATTATTGATTTGGCATCTCGTCCCGGTGGCGTGGATTTCAGCGCGGCGGCGCAGTTACACCTTAAAACCATTTGGGCGCTGTCATTACCGGGACGTGTGGCACCGAAAAGTGCCGGCGTCATTATCAAACAGACCATTTTGAATATGATTAAGGAGGAGTCGGTATGCAACTCAAAGTAGGGTTTGCAATATGTGGTTCTTTTTGCACGTTCTCACGCGCGTTGGAGCAGATGGAACAACTTACTGCCGAGGGGATGGACGTCACACCGATTCTCTCTTTTTGTGCCGCCACAACCGACACGCGATTCGGCACGGCGTTGTCGTGGAAAGAACGTTTTACCAAGGCAACCGGTCATACCCCGTTGATGACATTAACCGAGGTGGAACCCATCGGCCCGAAAGGGTATTTTGATGTGTTAACGGTGGCTCCGTGTACCGGAAGTACGTTGGGACGGATATCCAACGGTATCAGTGACACACCGGTGGCGTTGGCGGTCAAATCGCAGTTGCGCCGCAGTCGACCGGTGGTATTGGCGGTGTCGACTAACGATGCGCTGGGGTTCTCGATGCGCAATATCGCGACACTGAAAAACAGCAAAAATATCTATTTTGTACCGATGTCACAGGACGATGCGGTGAATAAGCCCAATTCCTTGGTAGCGGATTTCACCAAATTGTCGGCGGCTGTACACGCGGCACAAGTGGGTGTGCAGTTGCAACCGTTGTTTGAATGAGGCGGCGGCAAACCGCGCGGCGCCGACGACGTGTGAAGATAGTGTTGTGTGTCTGGCTGAGTGCGTGTTTGGTACTCGCCGCCGTGGTGGCGGTGGATGCGCGCTTGCGACCGTTGGTGCAACAATACGGCATGATGTCGGCACGACGCAGTGCGATGTTAGCAGTACATACCGGTGTGGAGCGTGTGTTGGCCGAGAGTGATACGTCCTATGACTCGTTTGTACGGTTGGTACGCGATGCGAACGAGGGACGTGTGTTGTCGTTGGAAACGGACGTCACCGCTATCAATCGTATGAAAGCGGCGGTATCCAACGCGGTAATGGAGGAACTCAGTCGACGAGAAACGCAGACGGTACTCCTGCCGTTGGGCAGTCTGCTCGGCGGTACGTTTTTTACCGGTCGCGGTCCGTTTTTACCGCTGAAAGTGCATACCGGTGGCACAGTTATCACGACGTTGTCCGGTGAGTTTACCGATGCCGGTATTAACCAAACCAACCACAGTTTGTATTTGGATATGACGGTGATGATGGTCGCGGCGTTGCCGGGAGAACGTGTGTCGGTAGAATTGTCCACCCGCTTTTTGGTGTGTGACACGGTGTTGGTGGGTGAGGTGCCGCAAACGGTGTTACAAGTCGATTTCGGTGATGCCGTTCACAAGTTTTTCGGCGCGACCGATTGAAAATCCACACGGACTATGGTATACCATAAGAGAACCGAACCCCACAATGCCTATGCGCAATCTTTTTGGTGCTTTTTTCGGCTTTTGCCCTGGATGGGCGTTAGCCCATCGGCAGTCACAAGCCAAAAAAATCATTCCAAAATCTTTGCGCATAGGTGCAACGCAGTTTTCACCGAACACTTTTTTGTTCGAATAACGAACAATTTTTTCGGCATGCTGACGCATGGCGGAAACATTTGAGGCAAT
>JAZSOY010000121.1:0-7555 GCA_045537155.1 Acutalibacteraceae bacterium | reverse complement strand
ATGGTGGTGCTGGGTTCCGGTGAGTGGAGTTACGAATCTTTTTTCCGCGATATACAGAAAACCTATCCTGACAAGTTTTGCTTTTGTTCGGGCTTTGTGCCGGAACTGGCACAAAAAATCTACGCCGGTGCGGATATCTTCTTGATGCCGTCGAAAAGCGAACCGTGTGGGTTGTCGCAGATGTTGGCATGCCGTTATGGTACGCCGCCCATTGTGCGTGAAACCGGTGGCTTGAAAGACTCTATCTGCGATTGCGGTGACGGCGATGGCAACGGCTTTACGTTCTCAGCCTACAACGCCGACGAGATGCTGGGCACGCTCCATCGTGCGTTGGCGATGTATGGCGATACGGCAGCATGGCACGCACTTGTGCAACGCGCTATGCGATGTGATTTCAGTTGGGGGCGGTCTGCCAACGACTATATTCGGTTGTACAAATCGTTGTTGAAATGAGCAAAGCCGAGATGGTGAAAATCATCTCGGCTTTTTTCGGCAAGAATGGTTGAAAAACGACACAGATTTCGGTATAATGGGGAAGAGGTGGGACGTATGAAACCAAATGTTGAGGTAACCGTTGTGATACCCTCGCTAAACCCCGATGTTCTGTTGCTACAGTTGCTTGCGGAACTGTGTGGAGCCGGGTTGACTGATATTGTGGTAGTGAACGACGGCAGTGCCGACGAATATACACATTATTTTGATACAGCGCGTGAGCAGTATGGTTGTACGGTGTTGACGCATGCGGTGAATCAAGGCAAAGGACGCGCGCTGAAAACAGCGTTCCATCACCTGCTGACGCGCCCTGAAGGATGTACGGCGGCGGTAACGGTAGATGCTGACGGGCAACATCGTGTAGCGGATATTATGGCAGTGGCGGCGGAGAGTATTGCTCACCCCGATTCGTTGGTGATGGGGTGCCGTGATTTTTCACGACAAACCACCAACGTGCCGCCGCGCAGTCGTTTCGGCAATGTGGTGACCTCACATTGCTTGCGATTTTTGTGTGGTATTGCCTTATCGGATACGCAAACCGGTTTGCGTGGTATTTCCTCTGAGGGGATGCGTCGCTTTTTGGCTACTAAGGGCGAACGGTACGAATATGAAATGAATATGATTTTGGATGCCAAAGAACACGCCATTTTGTTGCGTGAAGTGCCGATTGCGACGGTGTACATCGAGGATAACCGTTCATCCCACTTTAACCCATTCAAGGACTCCCTGCGTATTTATGCGGTGTTTGCGAAGTTTATTGTGTCTTCCTTGGCATCGTTTGCGGCCGATTTGCTGTTATTTACCTTGTTTAGTTGGTTGCTGCGTCCCGTTGTCGGGACTGCCGCCGCCATCGTGGTCGCGGCGTATGCGGCGCGCGCCTTATCGGCATTGTTCAATTTTATGGTGAATAAACAGTCGGTGTTCCAGCAAAAAGGGAACACCGCACACGCGTTGTGGCGATATGTGGTACTGTGTGTCTGTCAGGTGACAGTGTCGGCGTTTGCCACGCAGGCGTTGGTCGTGTCAATGTCATTGTCGACACACGCAGAACCATTGGTGAAAGCACTGGTTGACGGCGTCCTGTTTTTCTGTAGTTTCCCCATCCAACGCGGCTGGGTGTTCCGCAAATAAAAAACATCCCCCGCATACGGTGCGGAGGATGTGGAAAGCGGTATATTACGGATTGAGGTGGCTTTCCGCGCTTTTGAGCAAATTGAGCATAGAGGCAGCAAAGAGCGGGTATACCTTTGCCATTTCATTCGGTAACAATACCGGTACGTTCTCTTGTGACAAGGCTTTGGGTGCCAGTGAGGATACGCGCGCCGCACTCAGTGCCATTTTACCGGCCGCCGCCGGCTGATAAAAATCGCGTGATACCGAAAACAATGCTGCCGAGTTGCGCTTGTCCGCGTGATACAATGCGCGGAACATCGTATACACCGCAAGGTTGATGTGGGTGGTGACCTCGTCGGTCAGTTCCTCGTTGTCATACCGTTGCAGTAAACCGAACAGTAGGTTGATGGCGTTGACCACCAGTTTTTTCTGTAATACCGGTAATACGTTGCCGCTCGGTTGATTGTCACCGGCGGCATCGCCGTCCGGAATGGCATCGACAGAAATCACGGCACCCGATTTGTCTACCGTACGTCCCAACAAATAATCGCAGGAAACGCCGTAATAATCCGCGGCACGTACCACAAAATCCAAGCCACATTCGCGGATTCCTTTTTCGTAATGCGACAACAAGGCTTGGGATATTTTCAGCGATAACGCCGCTTCTTTTTGGCTGATACCGCGTTCTTTTCGCAACAGCGTGAGGACGCGGGGGAACGTCGTGTTCATGGTCTAAACTCCTGTCAATAATGCTCCCGAATTATACGGTGCGTTTTAGATTATACCGCGTAGGATACCATTTGTAAAGTCTAAATTTCATTTTTTGTGAGGTTTTTCTATGAAAAGTTACAAAATTCATCTGATTCGCCACGGTTTGACCGAGGCCAACGAGCAAGGAATGTACATCGGAAAAACCGATTTACCGTTGTCGGCAGTGGGCCTGCGCGATTTACTGGAAAAGAAAGAGAAAGCGGTATATCCGTCGGCTACGCGGTTTTTTACCAGTCCGTTGTGGCGTTGTCGGCAGACGCTGGAGGTGTTGTATCCCGGCTGTCAGCCCACGGTCGTGGGTGGACTGGCGGAATGTGATTTCGGTGAATGGGACGGCAAAAGTGTGGAACAATTAAAACAAGATGAGCGTTTTTCCACTTGGTTGTCGGGTGAGTCGGAATCCATTCCGGGTGGTGAGGCTCCGGCGGCCTTTCAAAGCCGCGTGATGACGGCATTTGAAGCGTTGGTGGAATCGGTCATGAAAGACGGTATTGAAGATACCGTGGTGTGCACCCACGGTGGTGTGATTATGCTGATTATGGCGGCGTATGCGATACCGCGTGCGGACATGTCGGCGTGGGGCTGTGACAGCGGTTGCGGTTTTACGTTACGGATTACGCCGACATTGTGGATGCGCGAGCCGGTGGCCGAGGCTATTAACTATGTACCGCTGCTGCCGACTGCTGAGGAACCGTCATAAGGAGGAGCCGACCGCTATGAAACAAGCACTGAAACATCTGCCGCATATCGGTATGCGAAAAATGAAAAGTGTGCTGGCGGTGTTCATCGGGTTTTGGATATGGCAACTGTTCCGTGTGTTTGTGCCGGAATTGGAGTTACACCCGATTTATATTTACATCTACGGCATCATTGAAATCCGCGATTCGTCCACGAAGACGGTGGATTTTAGTAAATTACGCATCAAAGCGACGTTTACTGCGTTGGGGATTGGGTTGCCGCTTTTGTTTCTCAGTGTGTATCTGCAATCGTTAGTCACACCGGCGTGGGCAGAAACGGCGGTGGAGTTGGCGGTCGTCTTGTTTGGTACGCTGTTGGTGCTGTGTGTAGCAGAAGTGGTCGGTTGCCGTTCCTTTTGCGGA
This sequence comes from Acutalibacteraceae bacterium, assembly GCA_045537155.1. Lineage (GTDB taxonomy): Bacteria > Bacillota > Clostridia > Oscillospirales > Acutalibacteraceae > RGIG3009. The sequence goes on along the minus strand of JAZSOY010000121.1, from coordinate 4,079 downwards.
TTGGCGGCGGCGATGTTTATCATTTTGCTGGTGTCCCATTCCGATGGGGAACCGTGGTCATACGCCGTGTTACGCTCGGTACAAACACTTATCGGTGTTTTCATTGCGTGGTTGCTGAATGTGAAGTTGTTCCCCTACAGCGGTACGGACGACACACGGCCAGAACCGCCTTCCACGACTGTGCAACCGTAAACAAAGACGGCTTGCCCTCTGCATAAGAGTGCAAGCCGTTTTCTGATATATTTTGCCCCGCCCTGCCGTAATATCCCCCGGATAACCTGCTACTATCGTTAGCAGGTGGGTGCCCGCCCGATGGCTTCACGCTCCCTTCGTCCGCCGTAGCGGGAGGTCTGCAATTCACCACCGGAGCACAGCTCCCGTTATCATACTGTAGTAGGGTTATAGGGGGACGGTCCACGCACAGAGCAGGGTAGACCATCGGTTAGTTTTCCGGTTCTTCCACCTCGTAAAGGTCTGCTAAACGTTCCTCGAAAATACCGGCAATTTCATCAAATTCGTCGTCATCTTCAATGGGAAGCAGCACGTCTTCGCCGTTTTCTTCCTTCACCGTCAACACAATCAACTCACCGTCATCTTCTATCAGGTCGGTGGGGTTGTCGTATACCGGTATCAGTGCCACATAACGGCCGTCATCGGTTTCAATGGCATCCAGCACCTCGAATTGGTGTTGGTTTCCCTCGTCATCTACGACGGTAACTAAATCATTTCCATAAGTTTCAGACATATACATCCTCCATTCGTTGAACGCTACCTTTTAATATTACCTTGTTTTATTCCGTTCGTCAAGGGGAAAGTTAGGAAAAACGGTTTGCAAAATATTATATAAAAATTATCCACTTTTTAAGAAAAAACTATTGACAATCACTATAAACTGTGGTATATTGAAGATGACAAAAGGATAGACGGAACGAGACAGAAAACAAAGGAGTGAGTCCCGTGAACTAAGCGGCTGTCACCCGAAATTGATTGGAAAGGTGAGTCCAATGGTTTAACCGGATGTTGTACGTTAACCATTCAACCGCAAGCAAAGAAAGGGTAAGGTGAGTCCCGTGGGCTGTATAGAGGAGCAAATTCTACACTAAGACAGAAAAGGTGAAACCCATGTACTAAAGACCACCGCTAACTTTTGTTTATTCCTTAGCCATATTGTATACAAAGTAATGATTTGAGAATAGAAAGAGGAAACGGTCGGAGATTCGCGTGTGCAATCTCCGGCTTTTTACGTATAAATTGCTGCCGCCTACAACAGACTAATTACAAGGCGGTGAGAACGATGAAACCACAATGGCGGTATGCCGTTACCGGTGCGCTGGCCGGAATAGCCAACGGCTTGTTTGGTTCCGGTGGAGGACTGTTTTTGGTACCGTTGTTGTCACGGTGGTGTGGTATAGAAACCAAGCGCGCCTTTGCGACATCCGTGGCGGTTATTTTTTTATTGTCGCCGCTCTCGCTGGCCGTGTTTTGGTGGCGCGGCGGTACGGATTTTTCTGCGGTGTGGCCGTATTTAGTCGGCGGCGCGGCAGGCGGTGTGCTATCCGGTGTGCTGTTTCAAAAAGTGTCAGTAACCTGGCTGCGCCGCTTGTTCGGTATTCTGCTGCTGTACGGGGGTGTACGGGCGGTGTTATTGTTATGAAAACGGTGTTGGCTATCGTGGTGGGAGCATTGACCGGCGTACTCAGCGGTGCCGGTATTGGCGGTGGAGCACTGCTCATATTGTATCTCACGGTGGTAATGGGAATGAAACAGTACGATGCCGGCGGCGTCAATTTGTTGTATTTTATCTGTTGTGCGCCAACCGCGCTGGTGTCCCACATCCGTCACCGACGTGTGGAATGGCGAGCCGTATTGTGGTGTACGCTGTGCGGATGTGTCACATCATTGGGCGCGGCGTGGGTGGCGTCGGTGATAAACACGGATGTATTGCGTCGTATGTTTGGTATCTTGTTGCTATATGTCGGTGTGCGTGAATTATTTAGTAAACCGGAAAAAAACAGCGCCTAACGATGTCGTTAGGCGCTTTTCTATGCTGTTATTCCAGAATATAGACATTCACTGTGCGTCTGCCGAACTCATAACAATCGGCAACGGTATCCATATATAGGTCGGTAATAATGGCGTTTTTCATCAACGAACCGCCGGTATCCTCTGCCACGCCGTATCCATAGACATATCCGTCATCCGACACCACAAACAACTTGGTGCCGTAGGGGATAACTTTGGGATTCACGGCAATGGTGCCGATTTTCGGCGTTGTGCCGGTGGCGGTGATGGCACCGGGTTTGGCGGTGTATGCACACGCTGTGCCGGTGAGTACCGTTTTATAGTGAAGCGGTACGCCGTTTTTATCCAATGCAACGTGAGGGGCGTCCTCGGTAACGGCACCGGTGCCTGCCAATATAATTTCATTGACCGGTTCTTTGGTCAGGGTTTCGCTTGCCAATTCACTGCGCACGACTTCGCCGTTTTGCAGCCAATCGGTATAGCGACTGGTTTTGATACCATTGACACCGGTCTGTACCACCTGACGGCTACCGGTCGGTTGCTTGTCAGTGTAACGCACGATGGTCATATACGGTACTTTACTGGTTGTGACACGCTCGGTGGTTTCCAACTGCTCAACACAGATATTCAAGCCATCGGTTACTAAGTCGGTTTTGGATACGTTGATAACCGTACCGGCATCCGATTCCACACCGGCCAATGCCAACGCATCGCTGACGGTGCCGCCGGTGAGACGTACCACCGTGGAGGTGCCGTCGTTCACGGTAATGCTGACATCGAATGCACGTTCAATACAAATGTGCTTGTCAGGGCCGTCCAACGACGAGGTAACCACATCGTCCTCGGCGAGCGTGATGCCGGCGCCTGCCAAAATCTTTTCCGGTGTGCGGTTGAGCGTGAGTACGGTACGTTGTATACCATCATCCTCAATGACAACCGGCATCAGACCGGCGGTGACGGAAAACAGAAATACCACGCTCAATAACGTGAGTACCGCCACCGTTGTTAAACCGGTGTGTTTTTGCAGCAGTTCTTTGCCTTTTTGAAGCGGGTGACAGGAACCACAGCGCTCGATAATGAGCTTGCGCATATCCATAACAATGTCCCGATTCCTTTCCTAATTTGCTACTGTCAGTGTATGTCCTGACAGCCCCAAATATGCGGGTTTTAGGGCAACACTGCGATTATACTCAACAAATACCACGCTGTCAAACCTGTTAAAAAGTGATTTTTTGTCTATTTTGCACAAAAGCGCTATCCTCAACCAGGGAAAACCGACCAAAACCCGAAAATTCGCTCTTTTTGGCGGTTTCTTTGGTTAGTTTTTTGAAAATGCTACAAAATACGACGGCGTTTTTGGTGCTTTTGACAAGTTTTTTTGTCAAGTTGGGGAATAAGGGGATGCCGCACAACGGCGAACAAGGTAATATTTATTCATTGCGCTGTCCTTGTTTTTTGCGGAAACTTTGTGCAATAAACAGAAAAACGCCCTTTTTGACGCGGCAAAAACCGCTTTCAAGGGCGTTTTTTAAGTTATTCTACGCGAAATATAGGGAAAAAGATAGAAAATTTATTCAAATTAGCGAATAATTACACAGTTTCTCCAAAATATTGCTGATACCACAGCAGGAACATATAAACAGTCCAGATTTTTCGGCTGTTGTCGCATTTGCCGACATAATGCTCGTCTAAGAAAGAGAGTAACACATCGGTATTAAAGAAACGCGAGGCGGTATCACTGCAAAAACAGTCTTTTACCTTGTTATAATACGACTCTTGCCGTAACCAGACACGAATGGGAACCGGAAACCCGAGTTTGGGGCGCGCGGTGTCTTTCGCAGGCATATGCCGACGTGCCGCCAGGCGCATAGCGTATTTGGTGGTACCTTCTGCGATGCGGTGGCGCACCGGAATACGCGAAGCTACCTCAAAGACGCGTTTGTCCAGGAACGGAACGCGCAACTCCAACGAGTGTGCCATACTCATACGGTCGGCTTTGAGTAGAATGTCACCCACCAAGTCGGATCGTAGCCATGTCGTTCTGTGAGCCAAGGAGG
>JAZSOY010000021.1:0-14366 GCA_045537155.1 Acutalibacteraceae bacterium | reverse complement strand
GTAAAGTCCTGCGCCGATACGCCGAATGTCAGCAGACCGATTAACAACATCAATACGGTCAAAACAGCGGCAAGTTTTTTCATCGCTAAGCGTCTCCTCTTGTTTCGTAATCCTACTGTGTTAGAATATCACATTTTTTTCAAAAAGTAAATCCCCGTCCGTTCTTTTTTCATCTTTCCTCTTGATTTTTACTGACGAATCGTGTATAATAAACAAAAATGTCCCATTTGGGACACTTGGAGGTGCACCGTGTGGAGAAACGGTTGTCTGCCGACGCGTTACGCGCGTTTGCCTTGTTTAAGGATTTAACCGCATTCGAACGTGAAGAAATAGCGGCAGAATTACCAGAGCCGATACGGTATGGTAAAGGGGAATCGGTGTATCGTACGGATGCCTTTCGCCGCGCCATCGGTCTGTTGGCAGACGGCTCGGTGACCATCTGCACGCCGGAGGAAGACGGTCATTCCGTGATAATGAATCGTCTGGGTGCCGGCGATATGTTCGGCGCAGCGGCCTTGTTTGACACCGAGAGCACCTATGTCACGCATATCACGGCAGAGGAAGAGTCTCGCATTGTATTTTTATCGCAGGAAACCATGACGGCGTGGTTGCCGCGGTTCCCACGATTGGCGGAAAATTACATCCGGTTTTTGTCCGGACGCATTCGCTTCCTGAACCGCAAGTTGGCGGTGTTGACATCCGGAAGTGCCTCGACACGCCTATATCACTATCTCTTGGCGCATCAAGATGAAGCCGGTTGGGTACAGATGCCGCGCAGCATGGTGGAATTGGCAAACAGTTTGAATATCGGACGGTCCAGTTTGTATCGCGCGTTGGAGTCCCTGCAAAGCACTGGTGTCTTGTCCTGCGAGCAACGGCGTTACCGTTTGATAACATAACAGAAAGAAGGAATTTGTATGAAAAGACGATTGGCTTTCGCAACCGCGTTGTTGGTGTTGGTACTGGCATTCGCCGGTTGTACCGACTCCAAGCCGGAGGACACCACTGTCACGTCCGGCACAACCGCCGCACCGAAAACCGAGGTGGCCATCGGTGCCATTCAAGGACCGACCGGTATCGGTATGGCGCATTTGATGCAAGCGGCCGCAGACAAGACTGCTGCGAACAACTATACGTTTACAGTAGGGTCTTCCCCATCGGAAATCAGCGCCAAATTGGCGCAGGGTGCATTGGACATTGCGGCGTTACCGACGAATGTGGCTGCCACGATGTATAACAAAACTTCCGGAAAAGTCAAGTTGTTGGCTATCAACACGCTGGGCGTCTTATACCTTTTGGAAAACGGTACGACTGTACAATCGGTGCAAGATTTACGCGGCAAGACGATTTATTCCACCGGTGAGGGCGCTAACCCCGAATATATCCTTAAGTATGTTCTGTCACAGAACGGTTTGGACCCCGAAACGGATGTCGATATTCAATTCCTTGCCGAAAACACCGAATTGGCCACACGGATGGTCAACGGTGACATTCAACTGGCGATGGTTCCCGAACCGCAGGTGTCTGCGATTATGGCGCAGAATGCCGATGTGCGCATTGCGTTGGGTATGAACGAGGCGTGGGAAGCCGTTGCCGGTGATAACAGCAAACTCATGATGGGTTGTGTTGCCGTACACACGGATTTCTTAGCCAATCACCCTGCCGCGGTCAACGCCTTTATGACGGAATATGCTGCCTCCATCGCCGCCGCATCGGATGTGGATACCACCGCCGCCTTATGCGAAACGTACGGCATTATTCCCAAAGCGCCGATTGCGAAAAAAGCGATTCCGAACTGTCAGTTGACGTTTGTTAAAGGTTCCGAAATGAAAGCACAGATTACCAACTACTATCAAGTGTTGTTCGCCGCCAACCCCGCATCCATCGGCGGTGCGTTGCCCAAAAACGATTTCTATTATGAGGGGTAAACCAATGCTGAAACGCACGCTCGGCGGTGTCGCGGTCACTCTGTTTTGGCTTGCCGTATGGGAATTGGCCGCTGTCTGTGTGCAACAGGAATTGTTGTTGCCCTCTCCCCTTTCGGTGTGGAACACTCTAAGAGGGTTGGTGGTAGTGACCGCCTTCTGGCAAGCCGTTGGGTTGTCGATGTTGCGCGTCTGTGCCGGCTTTGTGGCAGCATTGTTGGTGGGTACCCTATTGGCCATACTGACGACGCGTTTTCGCGTGGTGCACGCCTTGTTTGCACCGGTATTGCGCATTGTGCGTGCCGCACCGGTAGCGTCATTCATCATCTTGACGTTGGTGTGGATTGTCACCGATATGGTGCCGGTATTTATCGCTTTTTTGATGGTGTTGCCGATTGTGTGGGTCAACGTGGAAGAGGGCATTCGTCGTGTCGACCCTCGATTGCGTGAGGTGGCCGCCCTGTACCGTTTCGGGCGGTGGCGTACGCTCACCAAACTGGTCATTCCCTCTGTGATGCCATTCTTTCTGACCGCCTGCATTAACGGGTTGGGGTTTGCGTGGAAATCCGGCATTGCGGCTGAGGTTATCTGTCGGCCGGATTGGTCCATCGGTCGACAACTGCAGGCCGCGAAACTAACCTTGGAAACACCCGAAGTGTTTGCTTGGACCGCCGTTGTGGTGGTGTTGAGTATGATACTGGAACATCTGCTGTTGCGTTTGACGAAGCGGTTTGCCGCCAAGCGCGAAAAGGAGGTGCCGCATGCTGACGCTTGAGAACGTATCGTTTTCCTACGGTGAGAAACCAATTCTGCGTAATGTGTCATTCACCCTGCCGACTCGTGGCGCCGTATGTTTTACGGCTCCGTCCGGTCGTGGAAAAACCACGTTGTTACGCCTACTTGCCGGCTTGGAAACGCCGCAAAGCGGTACTATTTACCGCCCAAGCAGCGTACGGACAGCGGTGGTCTTTCAGGAAAACCGTTTGTTTCCGTGGTTGACGGTGGCGCAAAACGTGGCATTGGCGTGCCCCAAAGACGACGTCACTCCCTTTTTGGAAGCGGTGGAACTCGCCGATGCCCGCGACCAGTATCCGGCACAACTCAGCGGCGGTATGCAACGTCGTGTGGCATTGGCACGCGCTTTGGCGTTCGGCGGGAATTTGCTGTTGTTGGATGAACCATTCACCGGCTTGGATATCGCTTTACGCGAACGCGTAGCCGTAGCCATACAAAAACGGTTTGCCGATGCGTGCATTGTATTGATTACACACAATGCCGAAGAAGCGGCGTTGTTGGACGCAACGTGTGTCCCGCTGGACTCCTTATCAAAAAATTGACAGTACGGCGATTCAAAGCGAATCGACAAAACCCTTGCTCGTGTTGCGATGAGCAAGGGTTTTTCTGTTGCCTTTCGGCAGAAAGTGTGGTATACCATAAGAGAACCGAACCCCACAATGCCTATGCCCAATCTTTTCGGTGCTTTTTTCGGCATGCTGACGCATGGCGGAAACATTTGAGGCAATTCGGGCAAAAAAGCGTGGTGAAAACCATTGCGAGTTCGGCTCTCTTATGGTATACTGACAGAGAGGTGATAGTTTATGGAATTTGATGCTTTCTCTGCCGGTGTGGAGCCGGGTGGCTTACACTCCCGTCGTGAAATTAAAATTCTGATTTGCTATATGCTCAGCGGCGTGCACGACCCCTTGCCGCGTACGGCTATTTTGGATATTTTGAGTGGTGGGGGTATGGCGAACTTTTTTGATGCCAGCACCGCCATCGACGATTTGATTGAACTCAATAACCTGGCTGAAACCGCCGGCGGTCTACTCACGGTCACCACCACCGGTCGTCAGGCAGCAGCGACGCTCGCGGATATGATTCCGTTAACCTTACGTGAACGTTCGGTGAATGCCGCTTTGCAGTTGTTGGCGCGACAACGCAGTGAAGAGGACAATGCCGTCCAGATTCTTCCCGTAAAAGAGGGTGGTTGCCGTGTCATTTGCTCCATCGGTAACACATCGCCCTTGTTGAAGTTTGAATTGCTGGTGGGCGATGAATTGCAAGCACAACAAGTGCGCGATAAGTTTTTAGATAATCCGCTGTTATTGTACCAAAGTATCATCGGAATTGTATCGGGTAATGCGACCGTACAACACACACCGGAACAAGTCATTATCCCTTTATCATAAAGGCGAGGTGCGCGTATGGAAACACAAGCGATGCCATTGGTGCTGATTGTGGATGACGAAGTGCGTATGCGCCGTGTCATTGCCGATTATCTGCACATCAAAAATTACCGTACTCTCGAGGCCGCCGACGGTGTCGAGGGGTTGGAATTGTTTCGCACCGCCCACCCCGACATTGTGCTGTTGGATGTGATGATGCCGCGTATGAACGGATGGGATGTTTGCCGTGCCATTCGGGAACATCACACCACACCGATTTTGATGCTCACCGCGCGCAGTGAAGAAGAGGATGAATTGCAGGGATTTCAATTAGGCGCCGACGAGTATATTGCTAAGCCATTTAGTCTGAAAATTTTATCGGCCCGCATTGAGGCGGTGTTGCGCCGACATAACGGACAAGCCGAATCTCCGGTTTCCCCCGCCACGTTACACATTGACCGATTGTCACGTGAAGTCACAGTGGGCGGTGATGCCGTACAACTGACGTATACGGAATTTGAATTGTTGGAATATTTGATAACCAATAAAGGCTTGGCATTGTCGCGTGACCGCATTTTGGATAATGTCTGGAAATACGATTACGACGGCGATGCCCGTACCGTGGATACCCACATCAAAAAGTTACGAAGTAAACTCGGCGTTGCCGGCGAGATGATTAAAACCATCCGCGGCATCGGCTATAAATACGAGGGATAGTTATGTCACGCTCACCATGGGGAAACGTATTTCAGTCTATCGCCGGTAAACTGACCGGCGTTTTAACGTTTTGTCTTTTATTAATGGTGCTGATAAATTGGTTGTTGAACAGTTTTGTGTTGTTTGACAATTACGAACGCGAACAAGGCAATCGGTTGGTGCAATGCTATGAAGAAATCAACAGCGCACCCCGTTCTCAGCGCACATTGACCGGATTGCTCGACGGCTATTTGTCGGAATACGATGTGCAGGCATTACTCTGGTCGGAAACCCATCTCTTATACGATGCCCACTATGCAGAACCGCTTGGTGGAAATCGGTTCACTGCCCCTTTGGATATGGAAAACGGTCAGTATGTATTGTCACACCGAGCACCGCCACACGCAAAAGACGGTAAACAATGGCTGTCGTTGTCTGCGCGTACCACCGATGGGTTGAATTTGTTGTTGTGGGTGCCGTTGTCCGATGTACAATCCGGTGCGGCCATCACCAATCGTTTTTTATTGTGGTCGGGCATCGGGGTGTTATTGCTCGGCACGGTCTTGGTGTTTCTGTCGGTACGCTCGGTGAAGCGACCGGTCAGGCAGTTAACACATATGGCAGAACAAATGGCACATTGGGATTTTACTGACCGTTATGTGGAGCAAAACGAGAATGAGTTTACAACGCTCGGAAACAGTTTGAATGCATTGTCCGAAACCTGGGAAGCCACACTCGCTGAACTCAAAACCGCCAACGCGCGTCTAAAGGGCGATATGGAATCCCAAAACCGCCAAAGCGAAGCGCGCAGTCGCTTTATTCGTAACGTGTCGCACGAACTGAAAACCCCGATTGCACTGATTCAAACCTACGCCGAAGCCTTACGCGAGGATGCCGTAGCAGACGCCGACAGTCGTGCGTATTATTGCGGTGTAATTGAAGATGAGGCTCAAAAACTCACGCAGATGCTTTCCAAACTCACCACACTGATGCAACTGGAATCCGGTAAGGAAGAACTACTTATTGAACGCTTTGACATTGGTTTACTGCTGAAGCGGCTATTGGAACGGTATGCACCGTTGTTTGAGGAGCGTCACGTGCCGGTGCCGGTATTGCCCGATGCGCCGTTCCCGGTGTGGGGAGATGCACTGCTCATCGAAAATGTGGCGACCAACTATCTCACCAACGCGCTCAACCACGTTTCCTACGGTGGGACTATTGAGATAACGTTAGCGTTCACCGACCACGACACCGTCGCTGTGCGCGTGTTTAACACCGGTGACCCCATCCCCGAAGAGGACTTGCCGCATCTGTGGGAAAGTTTCTATAAAGTCGATAAAGCGCGCACGCGCGAATACGGTGGCACCGGTATCGGATTATCGGTTGTCGCAGCGATTATGACGGCACACGGAATGCCGTTCGGGGTTGCCAATGCCCCCGACGGTGTATCGTTCTTTTTTGAACTATCGGTGCATTAAGACCAAACAAAACGCACCCTGCTGACTCGTCAGCAGGGTGCGTTTATTGTGCGATTTAAGTATCACACAAAAAATGCAATAAACCGGTATAGCGACGCGTTTTACGGTCGTTTTGCACCATGGTTTGAATGGTTTCGCGGCTGCCCACCATCACCAACAACTGTTTGGCACGCGTGACCGCCGTGTATAGTAGATTCCGGTAGCACAGTTGTGTCGGATTGCGATACAACGCCAACACCACCGTGTCAAATTCATTACCTTGGCTTTTGTGTACCGTGATGGCGTACGCAGGTTCCAGTTCTTCGGCTTGGTCATACGTATACACCGCGACGCGGTCATCAAACCGCACCCGTAACGTTTGTTCACGGACGTTAACCTCTTCCAAAAAGCCGATATCACCATTAAACACACCGCTACCGGTTTCACCGCTGTCGCGCGTCCATACAATATCGTAATCGTTGCGAATGTGCATCACCTTATCGCCCTCACGCAACACTCGCCCATTGCCGTGCCATTCGCGTTTTTTATCGTCCGGCGGATTCAGCGCCTCCTGCAGTACGCTGTTAAGGTGGACGGTGCCCATCTCCCCTTTGCGCCCAGGGCTGAGTACCTGAATACCGGTTCGGATATCGACACCATAGCCGGCCGGCAAACGACGAGTACACAAATCCACCACCGTTTGCACCGTATCCGCACTGCTGTGTTGCGGCAAAAAGAAGAAGTCACCGTCACGGTAATTCAGTTGCGGCATATCGCCCTTGACGATGCGGTGAGCGTTGGCAACAATGTTGCTTTCCAACGCTTGACGGAACACCTCGGTGAGTTCAACAACCGGCAACACGCGGCTTTCCATCAAATCGTGTAATACCCGGCCGGCACCCACCGCCGGTAACTGGTCGTTATCCCCCACCAAAATTAACCGACATCCGGGGCGCAATGCGTGTAGCAAATGGTCAAACAACAAGGTATCTATCATCGACACCTCGTCCACAATCAAGGCATCAATATCCAATGGATTTTTTTCGTTGCGTTCAAATACAGGGGTATCGGAATCGTCCCATCGTGCTTCCAATAAACGGTGGATGGTACTGGCTTCACAGCCGGTAAGTTCTACCATACGTTTAGCGGCACGACCGGTCGGCGCGGCAATCGCTACACGCTCTCCCAGTCCCTCTAACAACATAATAATGGCACGCAACGTGGTGGTTTTGCCGGTACCGGGGCCGCCGGTTAAAATCAGCACACCCTTTTCAATCGCCGCCAAAATCGCCAGTTTTTGTTGTGTCTGGTACTCAATATTATTTTTACGCTCGGCGGTTTCCAGATTGCGTTCAATGAGTGGTGTCACAGCGGTGTGAAATCCGGTCATCATTCGTATGCGCGAGGCGATATACCGTTCTGCCGCGTACAAATCCGGCAAAAACAGAAATAACCGTCCTCCCCACGTTTCGGTACGGATGGTAAAGGTACGCACCATCTCTTCCACAACCTGTGACACAACGTTTTCTCCCACCGCCAATAGGATAGCGGCAGCGGAAATCAATTTATCCTGCGGCAAGCAGGTGTGTCCGTTGCGTAAATTGTGCCGCAACACGTGCAGTACGCCGGCTTCCACCCGATGCGGGTCATCCGGAGGACGGTTCATACTCATACACAACCGGTCTGCCCGTTCAAATCCGATACGCAATCCGGCAGCACACAGACAATAGGGGTCCTTTTTCACCGTTTCGACCGTGGCGGAACCCCACCGTTTCCAGCAACGCAAGGCTTCGCTTTGGGATAATCCATACGTGGAAAACGCCATAATCACTTCACGTAATCCAAATTGTTCCCGATAGGCTTCCGCAATTTTTTTAGCGCGTCCCGGTGTAATGCCGCGCACTTCACACAAGCGTTCCGGTTCTTCCTCCAGCACCCGTAACGTATCTTCCTGAAATCGCTTGACTATGGCCACGGCGGTCACCGGACCGACACCTTTGATAGCACCCGACGCCAGATACCGCAACACCGAATCCGTGTCCGTCGACAACTGATATTCATAACTCTCCACACGAAACTGACGGCCGTATTGCACGTGCTCGCACCATTCACCCGTCATCTGTAGCCTCTCACCCGGCTGTACCGCCGGTAAACAACCTACCACCGTATGAAATTCGTCCTCTGCTTCCAGTTCCAGTACTGTCCATCCGTTATCCTCGTTCCGAAAACGGACACGTTCTACCACACCGGATAAGCGTTGTTCACTCGCCATGGCGTTCTCCTAAAACCGAACAAATTTTCGGTTTTTATTATACACCTCTTGTTTCGTCTTGTAAAGTGTTTTTCGGGATTTCGTTTTCCCGCAACTCATACACCACGTCCAACCGTTCGCAAACTTGTCGGACCGATGTCTGATATTCCGTTGCCACGCCCTCATCCAACACCACAATCGCTATGCCGTGACACGGTAAAAACCGGCACAACATACGCGCGTGACGCACATCGTATTCTACGGTATCCCCATCACCGGAAACCGGTATCACCCATCGTCCGGCAACCACGCGCGAAGGAAACCATAAACGGTATACCAATCGACAAAGAACATCGGCGGCACCATACACCGCCGCCAACAATATCAGGCACCCACATACTTCGCGCATCTGCTCATCCCCTTTTACATACCATCACTATATGCGGGCAGACAAACTGTCGTGTAGATAAAAACGCCGTTTCCCATAAAGGGAACGGCGCGCTTTTTAGGGTGTCACCAAGGTATCCAGTGAGACAAATGTGTAACCCATGGCTTTCCACTGGGTAAGCAGGGTGTCCAGAATTTCCGCATTGGTACGGGACGTGCTGTGCAACAACACAATCGCACCCGGATGAATACGCGAGGTCAGTTTGTTCAGCGCCTCGGTGTGGGTCGGTTGGTTATCCACGTACCAATCGACATACGCCAAACTCCAAAAAAAAGTGTGATAGCCCATATCGAATGCCATTTTTAAGTTGTTTTCGTTGAATTTTCCCTGCGGTGGGCGATAAAATTTCAACATGTCTTTGCCGGTAAGGTCACGGTATTGTTGTTCCAGTGTCTGTAGTTCGGTGGCAAAGGTTTCCTTGTCGGCAATGCGTGACATATCCGGATGCGATGCCGTGTGGTTGGCAACAATGTGTCCCTCGTCCACCATTCGCTGTACCAATTCCGGCGCGGTCTTTAGGTAGTTGCTCACTAAGAAAAAAGTAGCAGGCACACCGTGTTGTTTGAGGGCGTCCAATATCGGTGCCGTGTATCCGTTCTCGTAACCGGCATCAAAGGTCAAATAGATGACTTTTTTGGTTGTGTCGCCCACGTAGTAGGCTTGGTATTGCCGCAGAAAAGCAGCATCGGCATTGCCGGTAGGCGTGCTGCCGGCTTCCCCAAATCCCAAACCCCAGTTGGTTGTGGATGCCGGTTTGGTCAACGGGTGCGTCAGTTGGTATGGTACTGCAACCAGCACCGCCACACACACCGCTATCACAGCCAACCATCGTTTGCGAATCACAAAATACATCGTCCCGTCACACCTCTCCTACTCTGTACTGCAGAATATGCGACGGGACGAACAATTATAACTGTTGGCCACCAAAGGCGGTCGGTAATAAATCGGATAAGCGGTATTCCGTATAGCGATTATCGCCGGTCACGACCAGTACGGTCAGCGTGGGAGGACAGAGTTCCGATAACGCTTGGCGGCAGATACCGCAAGGCGGAAATCCGCCGTCGATGCCCTCACCTTTGCCACCGGCAATCGCCAACATCCTGAACTCTCGCGCGCCCTCACTTACCGCTTTGGCAAGCGCGGTACGCTCGGCACACAACGTGGCGCCATACGATGCGTTTTCCACGTTACAACCGGTATAGACGGTGCCGTCGGTGCTTAGCAATGCCGCACCGACCTGACACCCCGAATACGGTGCATACGCCATCCGTCGTGCGGCAATGGCTGCCGCACACAGTGCTTCTTTGGTCATACCGTCGTTTCCTCCTTTAGTAAAGGCCATAGACTCGTACCGTCACCGTCAAACGGAATGTCAAAGTAGTCGGCAATGGTTGCCGCCACATCGGCAAATGTCGACCGCGTGCCGAGATTGACCCCTCGGATGGAATCACCCACCACCAATAACGGCACGTATTCACGTGTGTGGTCGGTACTGGTATCCCCCGGGTCACAACCGTGGTCGGCCGTGATTATCAGCATATCGTCCTTGCGCAGTTGTCCCATCAACTGCGGCAACCATCGGTCAAACGCCGCAAAGGCGGCGGCATACCCGTCAATATCCTGACGGTGACCGTACAACATATCAAAATCTACCAAATTGACAAAACACAAACCCTCAAAATCGTCCGCCACCGCCTGCAACGTCGTTGCCATTCCCTCTGCATTATTGTGTGTCGGTGTGCTATGTGTCACGCCGCGACCGGCAAAAATATCGGATATTTTGCCAATGGTACGCACTTCTTTTCCTGCCGCTTTCAGTGCATCCAACAAGGTCGCGCGCGGCGGCGCTAAGGAAAAGTCCCGACGGTTTGCCGTACGGGTAAAGTCCGGGTAACTGCCAACAAACGGGCGCGCAATCACGCGGCCTACCGCGTATTCACCACACAACAATTGCCGTGCCGTGCGGCACGCTTCATACAACTCTTCTAATGGGACAATCTGCTCGTGTGCAGCAATTTGGAACACGCTGTCGGCAGACGTATACACAATCCAGTCACCGGTTTCACAGTGCGTCTGTCCGTAATCGCGAATGACTTCCGTACCGGAATAGGGGCGGTTGCACAGCCATCCACGGCCGGTACGTCGCGAAAATTCATTCAATACTGCCGTCGGAAATCCGTCGGGAAATGTCGGCAACGGTTTCTCCGACACCACGCCGGCCAGTTCCCAGTGCCCGATGGTGGTATCCTTGCCATTGGAGCGTTCGGCCAAGCGCCCCACCGCCGCGGTCGGTGATGCGGACGAAGGTAGAAATTCCAAGCCGGGAATGTTCCCCAGACCGAGAGCACATAACGTATCGGCCGCGAAGTGCGGCGAACCGGCGATACGACGTAACGTGTGGCAATCGTGGTCACCAAAAGCGGCGGCATCCGGCAAAGCGCCGATGCCACAGGAATCCAACACAATGAAAAAGACACGTTTCATCTTACTTCGTTTGCTCCTTTATCAAGCGCACCATACGGCTCGTACCGAGGCGCGATGCGCCGCACGCCACCATCGCCTCGGCATCTGCCAACGTCGCAATGCCGCCTGCCGTTTTGATGCGCAACGACGGCGTGATGTGTTTCGCCAATAACAGAACGTCGGCAGTGGTTGCACCGCCGGTGGAAAAACCGGTGGAAGTCTTGATGTAATCGGCACCCGATGCCGACACCACCTCACACAAACGGATTTTCTCATCCTCGGTTAGCATACACGTTTCGATGATGACTTTTAAGATATGCTCGCCGCACACCGCTTTGATGGCACGAATTTCCTCCAGCACACAGTCATACGCGCCTTCGCGCACCCAGCCCAGTTGGATAACCATATCGATTTCATCGGCACCGTTTTTCAGTGCATCTTCACACTCCAGGCATTTCACCGCCGTGGTAGCATAACCGTTCGGAAAACCAATCACGGTACACACAGCAATACGGTCACCTACGTATGCTTTGGCCTCTTTCACCCAAACCGGCGGAATACAGACCGATGCTGTACCGTAAGCCATTGCCTCGTCGCACAAGGCACGGATATCCGCCCAAGTAGCTGTTGGTGTCAATAACGTGTGGTCTACCATAGACACTATCGTTTGCATTGTGATAACAGCCTCCGTTCTTTCATACGGCAAGGATTCTCGTTTTGAACGCCGCTACACCCTTATTATATACTGCATCCCCTAAGAAAATCAACGGCTTTTTTGCCGTCCGAGCGACGTTAGGCCCTTTACATTTCGGTTGAAAAATGATATAGTCAAGATAGTCCAAAAGGAGGCGGTACGTATGGAAACGGTGAAAGCAATACTAATGGATGCAGCCACCACCAATCGCACGCTGATGCGAATGGCGCACGAAATCACCGAAAAAAATAAAGGTGTTGCCGACTTGTGCCTAGTAGGTATCCGCCGTCGAGGAGTACCCTTAGCCGAACAGCTGCAAGCCAACATTGCACGCATTGAGGGCGTCACTGTTCCGTGCGGTGCGTTGGATATTCAATTATACCGCGACGACATCGTCGCACCGGTCACACCGGTGGTACAAGCACCGGTCCTGCCGTTTGATATTGTCGGGAAAACCGTCGTGTTGGTGGACGATGTGTTGTTTACCGGCCGCACGGTGCGCGCCGCGATTGAAGCCATTTTTACGTTGGGTCGGCCGCGTGCCATTCAGTTGGCAATTCTGATTGACCGCGGTCATCGCGAATTGCCGTTTCGCGCCGATTATGTGGGGAAAAATATTCCCACGGCACATTCCGAGTCAGTTGCTGTACACATTCCGCCGATAGATGACGATAGTGGTGTGTATTTGTATCAAGGAACTTGATGACACAAAGGAGATAGGCGATGCCTTTTTTGCCAATTACCAAACAAGATATGACCGACCGTGGTTGGGATTGCGCCGATTTTATCATCGTAACCGGTGATGCGTATGTGGACCATCCGTCGTTCGGAACGGCGATGATATCCCGTGTTTTGGAACACGCCGGATATCGCGTTTGTATTGTGTCGCAACCGCGCTCCGACGCCGATTATCAACGATTCGGTGCACCACGGTATGCATTTTTAGTCAACAGCGGCAACCTAGATTCGATGGTTGCCCATTATACCGCCGCCAAAAAACGGCGCAGTGACGATGCCTATACCCCCGGTGGCCGTGCCGGTGCGCGTCCCGACCGTGCGGTAATCGTCTACACCCAAGCCGTACGGCGGTTGTTTCCGTCTGTTCCCGTTGCCATCGGCGGCGTAGAAGCCTCGTTGCGGCGGTTTGCCCATTACGATTACTGGGATGACCGCGTGCGTCCGTCCATTTTACTGGAATCCGGTGCGGATTTGTTGATGTATGGTATGGGTGAACGGCACATCGTGGAAATTGCCGACCGCTTGTGCAACGGTGATGATATCCGCACACTGACCGATATTTGCGGTACGTGTTATGCCGTACCGACTACCGAATATCAACCACGTCCGGTCAAGGAATGTCCTCGCTTTGAGGCGGTCAGCGAACCGACCGAGCGAGGCAAGCGACTGTATGCCGACGCCTGCCGGATACAACAACAAGAGCACGATGCCGTCCGTGGTAAAACGGTAATTCAGCGGCACGGAGATACCATCGTGGTGCAAAATCCTCCTTCCCCACCACTGACTACCGAGGAAATGGATGTCGTGTACGGGTTGCCGTTTATGCGTGATTATCATCCGTCATACGAGGCACTCGGCGGCGTACCAGGCATTGAAGAGGTCAAATTTTCCATCATTCACAATCGGGGATGCCTTGGCGCGTGCAACTTCTGTGCGCTGGCCTATCATCAGGGGCGGCAAATCACCACACGCAGTCACGAATCGGTGCTCTCGGAAGCCAAATTACTGACCGAAATGCCGGATTTTAAGGGGTATACCCACGACGTGGGCGGACCGACGGCGAATTTTCGGTTTCCGGCGTGCCAAAAACAATTGTA
Source organism: Acutalibacteraceae bacterium (assembly GCA_045537155.1). GTDB lineage: Bacteria > Bacillota > Clostridia > Oscillospirales > Acutalibacteraceae > RGIG3009. Next base: position 432 of record JAZSOY010000021.1, on the reverse strand, counting down.
TAGCGGTGTGTGTGCCGACAAGAAATGCTTGGCACCGGAACCGTGTCCGGCGATGACCGTTGACCACCGCGATTACCTCGCGTTGCTGCGCAAGTTGCGTGCGCTACCGCGCGTAAAAAAGGTGTTTGTCCGTTCGGGTATTCGGTTTGATTATGTGATGCGTGACAAGGATGAAACCTTTTTCCGTGAACTGGTACAACATCACATCAGCGGTCAACTGAAAGTCGCACCCGAACATTGTTCCGATGCCGTGTTGCAATGTATGGGGAAACCGTCGATTCGCGTATATGAGCAGTTTAAGAAGCGGTTTTATGAACTCACCAATGCTGTGGGAAAACCCCAGTTTTTGGTGCCGTATCTGATGTCCTCGCATCCCGGAAGTACACTCAACGACGCCATTGAGTTGGCGTTGTTTCTGAAACGAGAAAAACT
>JAZSOY010000170.1:0-7463 GCA_045537155.1 Acutalibacteraceae bacterium | reverse complement strand
CCTCCGACTTCAAATCAATCGCACGCTGTCAGTGTTCGGGAAGGTTTGAGGGTTGATTTTTACCTTGTTGAGAATCAGCACCTCGCATCCGGCGGCATGTGCGGCCAATTCTGCCGGCGTGGTTTGCGAATAACGGTGCACTGTGCCAAAGTCATTGAATAACGATAAATCGACATCGTCATTCAATGTGGCGGCGTCCAAAATCGCAATATTCATATCAGCGTACCTTTTCGGCAACTTCCTTCAAAGCCTTGCCGATAAAGTCATCTAACGACATGGTTCCGATGTCGCCGTCTTTACGGGAACGTACAGACACTAAACCGGCTTCGGCTTCCCGCTCACCGATAATCAGCATATAGGGGACTTTTTGCATCTGTGCTTCACGGATTTTATACCCGATTTTTTCGTTACGCATATCCGTTTCGGCACGCAACCCGTATTGCTTCAATGTTTCCGTGAGTTCTACCGCTTTGTCCTGCATTTTCTCAGACAACGGCAACACACGGACTTGCTCGGGTGCCAACCACAACGGGAACGCACCGGCATATTTTTCAATCAGGTAGGCAAGTGTACGCTCATAACAACCCAACGAGGTACGGTGAATGATATACGGACGCACTTTTTGACCGTTTTGGTCAATATACGACATATCAAACTGCTCAGCTAACAGCTGGTCTACCTGAATGGTCACAATGGTGTCTTCTTTGCCAAACACATTTTTGTATTGGATATCCAATTTCGGGCCATAGAACGCCGCTTCGTCGATGCCGATGGTATAGCGGATACCGAGGTCGTCCAAAATTTTCCCCATAATGCTTTGTGCTTCGTCCCATTGCTCGGGGGTACCGATATATTTTTCCGAGTTGTTGGGGTCCCATTGTGAGAAACGGAAAGAGCAATCCTCCAACATTCCCACCGTATCCAACACGTATTTTGCCAGTTCCAAACAGCCTTTGAACTCTTCTTCCAACTGGTCGGGACGCAGGATAAGGTGACCTTCGGAAATGGTAAATTGACGCACACGAATTAAACCGTGCATTTCGCCGCTGTCCTCGTTGCGGAAGAGGGTAGAGGTTTCTCCCAGACGCATCGGCAGGTCACGGTAAGAACGCATACGGTTGAGAAAGACCTGATATTGGAATGGGCAGGTCATCGGGCGCAGCGCAAAACATTCTTTGCTGTCATCGGTGGGGTCACCCAATACAAACATACCGTCCAAATAATGGTCCCAGTGACCGGAAATTTTGTACAAATCACTTTTCGCCATCAGCGGTGTTTTGGTTAACAGATACCCACGCTTTTGTTCTTCATCTTCAATCCAGCGTTGTAACAACTGCACAATACGCGCACCTTTCGGTAACAATACCGGTAAACCTTGACCGATGACATCCACCGTGGTGAACAATTCCAGTTCGCGACCGAGTTTGTTATGGTCACGACGGCGTGCTTCCTCCAATTTTTCCAGATGTTCTTCCAATTCCGATGCCTTGGGGAAAGCCACGCCGTAAATGCGTTGCAACATTTTGTTGTGGGAATCACCACGCCAGTAAGCGCCGGTGGCGCTCAGTAGTTTAACGGCTTTTAAGCGGCCGGTATCCGGCAGGTGAGGACCGGCACACAAATCCACAAACTCACCCTGACGATAGAACGAAATGGGCGCATCTTCCGGCAACGCTGTAATCAGTTCCTGCTTATAGGGTTCGTCTTTCATCAGCGTTAATGCTTCGTCACGGGGTAGGGTAAACCGTTCAATCGGTAACGCTTCCTTAATGATTTTTCTCATTTCCGCTTCGATAGCAGCCAAATCCTCCGCCGTAAATCCGGTGACATAGTCAAAGTCATAGTAAAAACCGGTATCAATAGACGGCCCGATAGTGAGTTTGGCATCGGGGTACAAACGTTTTACGGCTTGTGCCATCACATGAGATACGGTATGCCAATAGGCTTTTTTACCATCCTTGTCATCAAATGTGAGAATTTCCACCGCGCAATCTTTTGTCAATACCGTGCGCAAATCCACGACCTCGCCGTCCAAACGTGCCGCGCAGGCGACACGATACAGCCCCATCGACAAGTCACGGCAAAAGGCATCGATGGTGGTGTGGTCAGCGACCTCACGGATACTGCCATCTTTCAAAGTGATTTTTAACATAACGGTTATCTCCTTTCAACACAAAGAATAAACCCCGCCCCTCACAAAAGGGGCGGGGCATTTTTGCCTCGCGGTTCCACCCTGATTCCACAACAAAGTCGTTGTGCTCATACGACCGGTAACGGGGTCAACCGACTTCCTTTTATCAACCGATGCCCGGAAGCACTCCGAGGTGGTAACGATTCGCGTTTTCTGCATCCATCACAGCCCTCGGATGCTCTCTGAAAGAAAACCGGTAGCAAACCGCCGTCCTCATCAACATTTTACCAAACTATCGTATCACTCCTTGCGGTATTTGTCAAGGTAAAAAAGACTTTACTTTTTTTGAAAAAAGGGTATACTTATAGATAAGCAAGGGGTTGAGTAGTATGAAAGACGGTTTTTTACGTGTAGCGGCACACACACCGGTCATTCATTTGGGTGACTGCCACTATAACGCACAACAAATTCTGCAAGCGGTAACGGAGGATACATCGGGTACGGCATTGTTTGTGTTTCCCGAATTATCCCTCACCGGTTATACTTGTGGGGATTTGTTATTGCACAACACTTTGCTCAATGGTGCAGAAAAAGCGTTGGTGTATCTACTGCAACAGACCGCCGCGTGTGATGCGGTGCTGGTTGTCGGTGTTCCGGTGGGCGTAGATGGCCGTTTATATAACTGTGCCGCTGTGTGTTGCCACGGCGAATTGTTGGGTTTGGTTCCGAAAACGTATTTGTCGGATTATGCGGAATACCGAGAATCACGCTGGTTCACCTCGGGTTCCGGCGTTTCGTGCGATGTCACATTTGCCGGACAAAAAACCAAATTATGCGCGGAACAAGTTTTTTCTTGTACATCCATGCCCTCCTTTTGTCTGGGCGTGGAAATCTGTGAAGACTTGTTTGCTGCGGAGCAGCCCAGTATACGGTTGGCGGCTGCCGGAGCGACGGTTATTGCGAATTTAGCAGCATCGTCTGATTACGTAGGGAAAGCGGCATATCGTCGCTCGCTCATCGAGGTGCAATCTGCTCGTTTACACTGTGCGTACGTGTTTGCCAATGCCGGTGCCGGCGAGTCTGTGGCTGACCTCGTATTTGCCGGTGGTAATTTGATTGCGGAAAATGGTACCATCTTGGCATCCGCAACGCCGTATGTCAGCGGTACAACCGCTACGGAAGTCGATTTAGAACATCTGTTGTATGAACGTCGTCGCACAGCCTTGTTACCATCGGTTACGATGCCCAAAGTACCGTTTGATATTTGTGTAAAGGATATTTGCTTTACACGAAACATTCATGCCAATCCGTTTGTTCCTGCTGAGGAAGAACGGCGCTCAAAACGGTGTGAAGAGGTGTTGCAACTGCAATCGGCCGCCTTGGCGCGTCGGTTGGCACATACCGATTGTCATGCTGTGGTCGGGTTATCCGGCGGATTGGATTCGGCGTTGGCATTGATGGTCATTGTGCGAGCCTATCGATTGTTAAAACGTGAACCATCCGGCATCATCGCTGTAACAATGCCGTGTTTCGGCACGACCGGACGGACCTATCGCAACGCGTGCACGTTGGCACAAGCGTGTGGTGCTACGTTGCGCGAAGTGAACATTGCCGATGCGGTTAATCAGCATTTCAAAGATATTCGACACACCGGTCAATACGATGTAACGTATGAAAATGCGCAGGCACGTGAACGCACGCAGGTGTTGATGGATATTGCCAATCAGCAGGGGGCGTTGGTTATCGGTACCGGTGACTTGTCGGAGTTGGTGCTTGGTTGGGCAACGTACAACGGTGACCATATGTCGATGTATGGTGTCAACAGTTCGGTACCGAAAACGTTGGTGCGTGCCTTGGTCGCACACGAAGCGGAGCGCTATACGGACAACGTCGCATTGCATACGGCTCTCAACGATATCTTGAACACACCGGTCAGTCCGGAATTGTTACCACCTGAAAACGGTGATATCGCGCAAAAAACAGAACAGATTGTGGGAAATTACGAATTACACGATTTTTTCTTATACTACATGTTGCGTTATGGCAGTCGTCCGGCACGTGTTTATCGTTTGGCGTGTGCCGCGTTTGCCGGTGTGTTTTCACCGGAGGAGATTAAGAAATGGTTGTGCGTCTTTTTACGCCGCTTTTTCTCCCAACAATTCAAACGGAACTGCTTGCCGGACGGGCCGAAAGTTGGCTCGGTTTCGATATCACCGCGCGGTGATTGGCAGATGCCGTCAGATGCGATGGCTACACTGTGGTTAAACGAGGCAGATAGCCTATAAGGCTTATCATATATCTGCAAAAACCGAATATTCGGACCGTTAGGTGTTCCGCAGAGATGCGGGCCGAACAAGGAAGCGGGGTGAGAATCCCCCACGAACCCGTCGCTGTATTCAGGTGACTGTCGTTTCACAATGCCACTGAGTTATCGGGAAGGCGAAACGACGCGACCTGTGAGTCAGAAGACTTGCCTAGCGTGTCGTGCAAAGTGCCACGAGGTTTGGCGGCTGCACACGAACAAGGCATAGTCAGCAAGTGCCTTGTTATGTGTTGTCCTTTCTTTGCCGATGTCGTTCGGATTTCGGAAAAGAAAGGATGTTTTTATGTCAAAACAGAATCGAAAAATCGTTATCAGTGCCATAGTGCTGGTGGTACTGGTAGCAGCGTTTGCACTGGTGTATGTGTTTACTCGTCCGGACACCACGGTGGGGGATAAAACAATCACGGTGCAAATTGTGTACGACAATGTCGACAAAACCGTTGCGATTCAAACCGACGCCGAATATTTACGCGGCGCTCTGGATGAGAAGCAACTGGTTGCCGGAGACAACACCGAATATGGATTGTACATCAAGACGGTGGATGGCAGAACGGCTGACGACAGTAAACAAGAATGGTGGGGAGTAACTAAGGGCGGCGAGATGGTGATGTCCGGTGTGGATACCACCCCGATTGCCGATGGAGAGGCCTATGAACTGACACTAAACAAAGGTTTTGAGTAATATGAGCACACCACGATTTTCCCTCTACCGGTTGGTGATATTGAGCCTACTGGGGGCATTGTTGGTTGTTGTTAAAGAACCAATGGCGTGGCTGCCCAATATCGAATTGGTATCGCTGCTTTTAATTCTCTACGCACGGGTGTATGGTTTTCAGGCATTTTATCCATTGTATTTGTTTGTTGCCTTAGAGGGCCTATTGTACGGATTGAGTGACTGGTTCTTCAATTATCTGTATGTGTGGGCTGTTTTGCTGACAGTAGCGTGTATATTCCGTCATCAAACATCACCGTGGGTATGGGCCATTATTAGCGGCTTCTTCGGATTGTGCTTTGGAGGACTGTGTTCTTTGTGGTATTTAGTGGTTGCCAATCCGGCCTATATGTTTACCTATTGGATACAAGGATTATGGTTTGATATTGTACACTGTGTTGGAAATTTCCTTTTGGCACGGTTATTGGTTGAGCCCTTGTACCGTTTGTTGATGCGCCTAAACCGAATCGAATTCCATGACTAACCTAGAAAGCAGCACGGTGAGAACCGTGCTGTTTCACTATTTACAGTTGACTTTAGATAGAAATTCAACTACAATATAAGAATAGAAATCTATCGAAAAGGGGGGCGGGTGTATGAAAGCACTCCGCAACTGGAAGCTGGTCTTTGTGTGTGCCGCCATTGTCGGACTGTTGTGCGGATGCAGTGCTATCGGTCTGAATGTAGAGACTCAGTTAACGCCACCGGATAGTAGCGTGGAACAAAATGCCATTCGCAAAGCCTTGGATGAGTATATCCAAGGCAATACCGCCCCTGATGAAAGCGTTGAATATACACTCAAATACCCCTCCAGTGGGCAGTACCTTTCGGCGTTTATTATGCTTAACCAAGTGCAAGAGCACAATCTCTTGAATCCTGCCGCGACTACAGCCGATGGGGCGCCGGTTAATACGATGGCCTTGGCGTTTTATCGCCGTAATGATGCCGATGCGTTGGTGCACATTAATCTGTTGCAACGCACGGAGGAAAACGTATGGGTGTCCGTCGCCGATGTCGAGGGGAAAGGACAATCGGTAAATCAAGTCGAGTTTGCCGACCTCAACAACGACGATATTCCGGAATTACTGATTGGTTGGCAGTTGTACAATACGCGCGATTCGCTGTTGGCTATCTATGATATTGACGATAATCTCAAGCCGCGCGAGTTCAGCCAAGCCTATACCAAACTGATTGTCAGTGACATCACGGCCGATGGTTGCGATGATATTGTGTTGTTGTCATTGGCATCCGGCTTGACACCGGCAAAAGCGGAAGTCTTTTCATTTCAGACCGATAATATCATTGTTCACGGCGAAACGCCTCTCGATTACAACATTGTTAAATTCGGCAACCATATCGCGGCACCGTTAACTCCCGACAGCAACGGTATATTCGTGGATTGTTACAAAGAACAAGATGCGATGATTACCGAACTGATTTGTTGGCGTGACCGAGAGTTGGTGGCACCACTCTGCAATGAAGATACCTTACTCAACACGTTGACGGCACGGGAAACGCCCTTAGCTTCACGGGATATTGACGGAGATGGTGTTGTGGAATGGCCGGTCACGACACGGATGCCCGGTTTTGAAGACACCGACATTCGTAACACCTTGTGGCGTGCAGAATGGCGCAGTTATGATGCGAAAACCGAAACCATTGTTACCAAATTCACCGCATTGATACCGCCGGAACGTGATGGGTATATGTTGCGCTTGCGCGAAACGTGGGAGACGTTGCCGGTAGCCTATAACAGTGCCACGCGCACGCTGACGATGTATCACGACGCTGAAGGCGGCGAATGGCTGTTCCGTATCGGTGTGTTTACTCCGGAAGAACGCGATGCGTTGCCGGAGGGGTTTGCTGTGTTGGAAGAAACCGATACGCGTTGCTATGCGGTGTGCTTGGCTGAAAACGCAACGGTATCCATTGAAGAAATTCGGTATTTACTCAGTTTGATATCGGAGGAGGCCTCCGTATGACGTATATCCTGTTGTGCGAAGATGAAACCGTTATCCGCGAATTTGTGGTGTTACACCTGCGCCGTCACGGTTACGATGTCATTGAAGTAGGTACGGCCGAAGAAGCGTTGGAACGGTATGCCGAATATCACGACCAAATCCGTCTGGCGATTCTGGATGTGATGTTGCCGAGAATGGATGGATTTGCGTTGTGTGAACAATTGCGAGCACAAGATGCCACGATGGGGATTTTGATGTTAACGGCGCGCTCGCAAGAACAAGAAAAAGTGCGTGCTTTGAAGCTGGGTGCCGACGATTACATTACCAAACCGTTTA
>JAZSOY010000117.1:0-1628 GCA_045537155.1 Acutalibacteraceae bacterium | reverse complement strand
GATTTCTCCATCGACATTATCAACGGTAAAGGACAGGGTGCCTCCTCCATTCATCTGCCGTTGCCGCATTTTACGTTAATTGGTGCCACCACGCGTGCCGGCCAGTTGTCGGCACCGCTGCGTGACCGGTTCGGTGTCATTGCACGGTTGGAACTGTATACACCGGAAGAACTGTCGCGCATCGTGCGCCGCAGTGCCGACATATTGGGGATTACCTGCGATGCTGACGGTGGCTTGGAAATCGCCTCGCGTTCGCGTGGTACACCGCGTATCGCCAACCGCTTGCTCAAACGTGTACGCGATTTTGCGCAGGTGCTCAATCACGGTGCTATTACCGCCGATGTGGCGCGTGTGGCGCTGGATAAATTGGAAATTGACGAATTGGGATTGGATATGGTAGACCGCCGTATGTTGTTGGCTATGATTCAGCATTACAACGGCGGACCGGTGGGATTGGACACGTTGGCGGCGGTTATCGGAGAAGAAGCCATCACGATTGAGGACGTGTACGAACCGTACTTAATGCAGCTGGGATTTATCAACCGTACGCCACGCGGTCGTGTGGTATTACCGGCGGCATACGCCCACTTAGGGTTGGAACACCAGATGACTTTTTAACACGTGTGGCAAGGAGCAGCGCGTATGAGAACGGCTGAAAATTGGATAGATTATGAATTACTGGATGCCACGGGTGGTGAACGCTTGGAACGGTGGGGTGATTGTGTCCTCATCCGTCCTGACCCGCAGATTTTGTGGGATACCGGCCGGCAGCACCCGTTGTGGAAAAAAGCCCATGCACGGTATCACCGTTCTTCCAGCGGCGGCGGTCATTGGGAAAATTATCGTCCGCTACCGGATGTCTGGGATATTGGCTATGCGAGTCCGACGGTAACAAAGTTGCGGTTTCGTCTGAAACCGATGGGATTCAAACACACCGGTTTGTTTCCGGAACAGGCGGTGAATTGGGACACGATGGCTGAGCAAATTCGGCATGCCGGTCGTCCGATTCGGGTGCTGAATTTGTTTGGTTATACCGGTGGTGCCACCTTGGCGTGCGTCGCGGCCGGTGCTCACGTAACACACGTGGACGCCTCAAAAGGGATGGTGGCGTGGGGACGTGAAAATGCTACGGCATCCGGCTTGGCAGAGCGTCCGATGCGGTGGTTAGTGGACGATTGCGGCAAATTTGTGCAACGCGAACAACGCCGTGGCAATACCTACGATGCTATCATTATGGACCCACCGTCGTACGGACGCGGTCCGGGTGGCGAAGTGTGGAAACTGGAAGAGCAGATTTATACACTGGTATCGGAATGTGTATCGTTACTTTCCGATAAACCGTTGTTTTTCTTGATTAATTCGTATACCACCGGCTTATCACCGTCGGTGATGCAGTACCTGTTATCTTCATTGGTGACACCGCGTTTCGGCGGCGTGACCGAGGCGGACGAAATCGGGTTGCCGGTGACGCAAAGCGGCCTTGTGTTGCCGTGCGGCGCCAGCGCGTGGTGGAAAGCGGGTGAGCGTGTATGACGATGTTGGATGTGCGCGAGCTCCGCTTTGCGTATGAAGACAGCGAGGGCGTTTCCACCACCGTTTTGGACGGATTGACGCTGACGATTGAAACC
>JAZSOY010000160.1:0-5073 GCA_045537155.1 Acutalibacteraceae bacterium | reverse complement strand
CATATTGGTACCCGTATCGCCATCCGGCACCGGAAACACGTTCAAATCATTGACGTGTTGCATGTGTGCTTTCAAATGACGATAACCGTACTCCCAAATTTTGTGTAACTCAATACCATCGATTACTTGTGATTGCATAACTTACTCATTTCCTTCAATGGTTACTTCTTTGCCCACACAGAACGCAATGACCGTGCCGGGACCAACCGAAGCCCCGACAATCGGTCCGATGGTTGCCAGATGTATCTGCTTAAACGGCGCAAGTGACAGTATGGTATCACGCAACGCCTCGATGTCCTCTAAGCAATCCGAGTGAGAGAGATACAGCGTATCGTAAACACCGTCTGCCGCGTTTACAATGTGCTCAGCAATGGCCAGACGCGCCGCTGTCGAACCCTTAACTTTCTTATAGGCATAGTTCTGACCTTTTCGGTCGGAAATAATAATCGGTTTGACGCCAAACAAATTACCGAAAAAGGCTTTGGAGGCAGTTACACGACCGGCGCGATGCAGATATTCCATCGACGACACGGTGCCGCACTGATTGACGCATAAGCGAATCTCTTCCATGTATTTTGCTGTGTCGGCGGGAGAAACACCCGCATCACGTTTGCGCGCCGCTTCCAATAACAAATGTCCTTGACCGAGAGAACTTATCAGAGAATCAATGCAATAAATTTCGGCATCCGGATACTCCGCTTGCAGTTCTTTTGCCACGACACACGCTGTATGAATAGAACTGGACAGCGCCGAGGAACAGGCTATGTAAACAACATCTTTTCCTTGCTCAAGGGCCGCCTTGAAGGAGTCGTAGTATACATTTCGAGGCACCTGAGTGGTAAACACACGCTTGCCGTCGCGCATCAAATCATAAAACTGCTTCGCCGAGTGTGTTTCCCAATCCAGCGATGCTGCATATTCGGTGTCATCAATCAAGTAGTTCATCGCGACATACTCAATCCCGTATTGTTGACGTATTGCTGCGTCTAAGTCACAAGTGGAATCCCCAAAAACAATAAAATCCCGCATTCGAAAATCCCCTTTTATTTTTTACTCTGCTGGTTTTCAATAATGGTATTCATAACGGCTTTTTCGTTCTCCATATTCTCACTGACTGCTGTGCCGAGATAATAGGCGGCACACAAACCGGGGCCAATCGAGGAACCACACGACATCCCGATATGAGAAATAATAACCTCTTTCGGCGAGAAGGTATCGCGTATCCGTTGTGCTAACAGTTCCGCCGCTTGCGAACGATTGGAATGAGCTACAAAAATGGTTTGCTCTTCTGGTCGTTCAATGGTTTGCCGTATGTATTCTATCGTGGCATTAAAGGCGGCAGTTTTTCCTTTGAATTTTGCTAGTACTTCCGACAATCCGTTGCGGTTAATGTCCGCCATGGGGTTGATACCGACCAGCGTGCCGAACAAGGCTTTGAAATTGGAAATGCGTCCGGTCTTGACCAAGAAGAATAAATCATCCATCGGGCCCATTTGATGCACCCGATACTTTTGTTCCTCCAAGAACGCCGCTGTTTCCTCAATGGTGGCACCGGCATCGCGCTTTTGCGCCGCCAGAATAACCAACAGCGCGATGGCTGATGAATACCGTAACGAGTCAACACAGATGATTTTACGTTCCGGATATTTGGCAAGTAGGTTTTTGGCTACCATCTGGCACGTTTGGTAGGTGCCGGACAGGGCAGAAGATAAGGTGATGGCTAATACATCTTTTCCTTGTGCCAAATACTTTTCGTACACCTCAAAAATGTGTCCCGCCGGTGGACAGGACGTTTTATATATCGTCTTTTTATCTGACATAGATTCGTAAAATTTTGTCAGCTCATGCGTATCCAAATCCACATCCGAAAATTCAGAACGCCCGTCCGGAAAATACACTAACCCTTTGGTATAGTCCGGAATATCAAATCGCTGACGTAACGGACGCGTAAAATCACTGGACGAATCCGGAATAATCACAAATTCCGCCATCATATCTTCTCCTTAATACTCTTGTATGCTAACTTTTAGTTTAGCATATCACCTTGGTTCTTTCAACAAAAAAATACCTTTTTAGACAAATTTGTGATGGAAATATTAAGAAACTATGATATAATAACCTCAAACCGACGGCGGTGGTACGCCGTCGAAACGCATTCGCGTTTGAAGATCAAAGATCTTCGTTCGAGAACATTGAATCATTAAACCCGCCGCACTGCGGTGCGGCACGCGGCATTGCCGCTACGCAAGGCTTTCGCCTTGGGTTTATGATATAATACGTTTATATACAACCGACTCATCTCGTCGGTCGACTACGTAGCAAAAGCGAGGGGAAAACGATGGGCGCACTTGAATGGGGAATCGTCATCGCGGCAGTATTGCTTCTGGGCGGTATCGTCGCTATGTTTGTGTATACTTTTCCGATTTCTAAGCGCGTATACGAAGAACAACTGGTACGAACATCACCGGACAAATGGGGAAGAGTGTGTTCGGCGCCGGACAATGCGGAGCAGGCGCAAATGTGGGAAGACGGTATTACTTGGAGTCGGCAGCACACAAACCGTGTTCAGGAAGTTTCCATCCAAAGCGATGGATTTACGCTATACGGTGAATATTTTGATTTCGGTAAAAAGCGGTGTGTCATTATTCTTCCCGGTCGATGTGAGAGTTTGGTTTACTCGTATTATTTTGCACCACCGTATGAGAAAGCCGGATGTAATATTTTAGTGATAGATACACGCTGTCACGGTAAAAGCGACGGTACGTACAATTCGATTGGCGTGAATGAAAAACACGATGTACAAGCGTGGGCACGGTATGTCAGTACCACGTTCGGTAATGAGGAAGTGTATATCCACGGGATTTGCATCGGTACAGCTGCCGGTCTCTTTGCCATGGCAGATGCCGATTGTCCGGAGTGTATTAAGGGATTGATAACCGAAGGATGTTTTGTTACTTTCCGTGAGACGTTTAAGCGGCATATGATGGCGGAAAAACGGCCACTGTTTCCGGTACTGGACACCGTGATGTTATTGCTGAACCATTATACAAAAACCAATGTCTATCGCGATACCCCGTTGTCCACGATAAAACACATTCCGTCGCATCAGCGGATGTTATTTTTATATGGAAAGCACGATATATTTTCCATTCCCTCCAAGAGTCAAAAACTATTTAACGCCTGCTCTGTTGCTGACAAAAAACTGGTATGGTTTCCCAAAGGCGGTCATTCGCATTTGCGAATCAATAACACCGAAGCCTATGACGATGCGATTGTGAGCTTCTTTGAGGATACATTGGTATGAACAAAAAATACGCCGTTTTTACGATGGATGTTGAGGCCTTTACTGATACCGAATGTGTTCGTAACGGTCAATTTCTGGTACAGGACGATTTATTAGACGGTTTTGACGAGTACATCCGCCTATTGGACAAGCACGGCATCAAAAGCACATTGTTTACCGTAGGAAAATTGGCACCGAAAATTGCCGACCGCTTGCGTCGATATATCCAAAACGGGCATCGTTTGGCATTACATAGTTATGAGCACATCGCTCCGATGAATCTCAGTGTGGAGGAATTCCGTGCACAGACCAAACAGGCGAAAGAGCAATTATCGGATATGTTTCAAACCACGGTAGAGGGATTTCGCGCACCGTTTTTTAGTTTGGACAATGCTCGTTTGGAGGTGTTGTGTGAATTGGGATTTCGGTACGATTCCAGCCGATTGGGGTACAATAAAGCACGCCATACCGTGGAACTTGACCTCAGTGGGTTTGAAAAAATACACAAAAATGTGTTTGTTCGCGATGGGTTTTATGAATTCGGTTTGCCGAATCAAGAAATATTCGGGCAACCATTTCCCATTGGCGGTGGGGGATATGTGCGTTTAAGTAACTGGGATTTTGTTAAATCTCTCATTGAGCAGTATATTCGCCGGAATAATTACTATGTTTTTTATTTGCACCCGTTTGAATTAACCACCAAAAAAATTCCACTGTTGAAGCATTTGAAGTGGTATGACCACTTTTATTTGCATTACGGTATCGGTCACTATCGTCGAAAAGTGGAATATATTATTCATATGTTGAAAAAATACGGTTATGAATTCGTTACGTTCGAGGGGTTAATGGATGTCTTGAACACCAATTATGTGAAAAAATATCAATAAATAGACATAATTTATTCAAAAAGTGTTTACATTTGGTTTTTTATATGTTACTATTTTACAATAATGCTAAAGGAGGAGTTCTATGGAAACAGGTTTGAAAAAACAATACGGACTGCTGATGGCTATTTGTATGGTCGTCGGTACCGTGGTGGGAAGCGGCGTCTTTTTCAAGGCGCAAGACATGCTTAATAAAACCCAAGGCGATATGCCGATGGGTATTATGGCGTGGATTATCGGCGGCGTGGTTATGCTGTCGTGCATTCTGGCGTTTTCGGTAATGGCGCAGCGCTATGAAAAGGTCAATGGTATCGTTGACTACGCTGAAGCAACTGTCGGCAAGGGATATTCCTACTATGTCGGTTGGTTTGTCACTACGTTGTATGCACCGTCGATGACATCGGTGTTGGCGTGGTTGTCGGCACGGTATTTTATCACTTTCTTGTGCTCGGTAAACCCCAACTTAGCGTTGGCGATTCCGTATGCAGAAGGTGGTGCGGTCACCGGTCCGGAGACGTTCTGTCTTGCCGGTTTTATCCTGATTGTCGTGTTTGCCATTAACTCTTTGTCTGCCAAAGCGGCCGGCAAACTGCAAATCGGCGCTACGTTTATCAAGTTGATTCCGTTGGTATTGATGGCTGTTGTTGGCACCATCTATGGCTTTACTCACAATTTGGATAATGAGCCGATTTCCATTCTGTCGTCCAACTTTGCTACCGGTACCGGCAACTATTCCAATCTGTTTGGTGCGGTTGTCGCATCGGCGTTCGCTTATGAAGGCTGGATTTTGGCGGCGTCCATCAACTCGGAAATTAAAGATTCTAAACGGAACCTGCCGATTGCCTTGGTTTTGGGCGGTGTCATTATCATCGCTATCTATGTGTTCTACTACATCGGTGTTGCCGG
>JAZSOY010000199.1:0-2802 GCA_045537155.1 Acutalibacteraceae bacterium | reverse complement strand
CACTCATATTACCGTAGTAGATACTTCCCGGTTGCGTGTCGCGAATACTTTTCTCAATCCATGCCCAATCGTGATGCGACTCATTAAACGAGTAGTTCAGCACCTGCCCAACCAATTCGTCCAACGACAATCGAGCAACCCACGCGCATAATTCCTGTTCGGTTTTCACAACGACACCCTCTCTCCGCTTGCTGTTGCCATCATACCAATTCCTACTATACGTGTCAAGGTGTTTTACCATTACTCTTCAACACGGTTACCGGTTCCGGCTAAAAAAGCCCTTTCTCTCGAAGAGAAAGGGCTTTTGGTATTTACCATTCGCGCAAGGCTACGGTAACGCTATGGGGGCGGTGGGCAAGATATTTATGTTCAAAACATTGCATCATATCCGGTTCACCCAACACCACGGCACGGGTATCGTCACTCAACAAGGCCTCCGTATGTTCTACAATACCGTTGAAACCGGTCACTCCGGCAGGAACATACTGTTTACCGTCCGGCATCACCAGTGACACACGCTCAAAGCCAACCGCACCGTATCCGGACACAGTAATCGTCAGTGACTGCGGCACCTTATCGGCAGGAATCTCAAAACTGCGCTCATACTGCACCGTCTGCAGCGGCATCGCCTTATAGTTGTCGTTGCACACTTCATACGTGCTGCCGTCGGCATACTGCAACGTAACACGCGCCTTGCACGCCGCGGTATAATCCGATAAATGATACGTCAAGAGCAGTCGTCCGTAATCCGCGGTGGTGGCGGTTTTTGTGGCTTCCACCAACCATGCCGCCGACTGTGTCACGGAATCCAATCGGCTTTGCATCGGCGTCATGTCAAACGTCGGACGGAATGACCGCCAG
The DNA here is from genome assembly GCA_045537155.1 of Acutalibacteraceae bacterium. Classification (GTDB taxonomy): domain Bacteria; phylum Bacillota; class Clostridia; order Oscillospirales; family Acutalibacteraceae; genus RGIG3009. Next base: position 1,941 of record JAZSOY010000199.1, on the reverse strand, counting down.
TGTGCGACGATATCCTGCGACAGTGTCTGCACCTCTTGTTGGTGTTTAAGCGCCTCCGCGTGGAGGAATTCCAAACTCTCCGTGCCATCACCGGTGCGATATTCGTGTAACGCATAACCGGTCAACCCCAACTGGGTTAACGCCCACTCCAACCGCAGTTGAATACGATACGCTTCCAACACTTCCTGGTTGCCGGTCGCCGCATTCAGCGCCTCCAACACCGTAGGCTGGATAATCTGTTGCGCATACGTATATGCCTTTGGCACGGCATACGACTGTTTTTCACCCGGCAATGACAAACCGACACCGGTTGTCACCATCATCGCCATCATCAACGCATTGGCACCGGCTTCGGTGTCTGCAAACAACGACGCCGCTTTCCGCAGTGTGTCCACACCAACCGGTTCTCCGTCTTTCCACAGCATACCGGCCAAGCGCATAAAGGGATACAACATCGGGATTTGCCGCTCGTTGCTCATTTCCCAGTTGGTCATCAGCATCCCCCACGGCTTCCGCTTGGCGGCATATGTTGTCAACGACTCTACCGAATCGCCGCGCCAACAACAGCCAAAATACCGAATCCCGCGTTTTTCCAATTCACCAAAAATGTCATATTGACGGCTGGTACAGAACCGTGCCACCGGATACCGCTCCGTGTGCATATAGAACCACGCGCCGACGATGATATCTTTCGGTAAACGGTCCATCAAACCCACAATTTGTTCCGTCATATCGTCCCAAATCATAACCTCTTTGCCCAACCCCTTGAGCAGCTGATAATAGTGCATCAACGCGTTAAAGAACAGGTCGGATTTCGGGGTGTTTTTGCACAACGCACAATACCCCATATCGTGAATTTCATCAAACCCGATGTGGAAATACTTAGAAGGGAACAGCGCTGCCACTTCCGTGAGGTATGCATCAAAAAAAGCTTGCGTTTCGGGCAGGTTGGGGCAGGTCGCCATATAATGCTCCACGCCGGCGGGTGAAAAGGCACCGGCAATCCTGCCGCGCAGTTCCGCTAAATGTTTAAGTTCAGGATGCCGCAAAAAGCGTTCGGTATGACCGGTCGGCGATACCACCGGCACCAAATCCAATCCGAGTGCAGTGGCGTATTCCACCATCTCACGAATATCGTCGGGCGAATAACTTTCCCCGTCCGGTGAATAGGGATAGGTCGCTGTCTTAATCCGGTCTTCCAGATACATAAAAACCATATTCATACCGGACTCCGCCGCGACGTCAAAAAACGCTTTGACGGTGTCTATGGTTTCGATTTGCCGTGCCAAGTCAATCTGCACAGCGCGCATATTCAACGATTTCATTTGCCAACCTCCTCAGTTGTTTGCCACTCACGTGATATCTCGTGTTACATCAACCGATGTTGTCTCCAGTTTGGCATATATGAAAATAAAAGTCAATGATTTGGTGTAAAAAAATGATTTTTTATCATATTCTTTCAAAATCTTCGCAATATTTCCATCCTTTTTCTTGTGACACTGCTATTCGGCTTAACAAAAAATGTAGCCGACGGTTTTCCGTCGGCTACATTCATACCAAGTTAAGAAAGATGTACAAGCATGTATTCGTATTATTGATACCCTTACGGGCTCTCATTTACGATTTATACACCTTTTCCCCTACTTTACGCCTTATGCGCGGTTCTTTTTCTTTGCTAAGACAATCCACAGCACCGCACCGCCGCCGAGCAGTACCACTGCTGCGGCAATGATGACGATAATCCACGTCGTGGACAAACCGTTTGCGCCCGGTTCGGTATCGACCGGTTCATCCGTCGGCTCGTCATCACCGGGCTCTTCACCGGGCTCTTCACCGGGTTCCTCGCCGGGCTCTTCACCGGGTTCTTCGCCGGGCTCTTCGCCTTCGCCGGGCTCGTCAGTCGGCTCGTCATCACCGGGCTCTTCGCCAGGTTCTTCACCG
>JAZSOY010000019.1:0-2616 GCA_045537155.1 Acutalibacteraceae bacterium | reverse complement strand
CGCTGATTTTTTCCGCAATATGTTGCTTGCGCTCCACATTGGCACGTTTACGAACGCTATACGGCAAATCAATATTTTTGTTATTGCTAGCCACGGCACCACCGTAGGTTTTTTTGGCAAGGCCTTCTTTGTCCAGTTTTTCCAAGTCACGACGGATGGTTTCCTCCGTCACATCGAATTCACGTGCAAGGTCTGCCACAATGACTTTGCCCTCTACCGTCAAGCGCGTCAAAATGGTATTACGTCGTTCGATTGCGAGCATGGGAACGCCTCCTTACAGAATGCTTTTCCAGGTCTTTTCGTCGGGATGCGGAATCACCGCACTGTCGAGGAACATCCCGTTTTCACCGGCACCGGCTTGCGCGCGTTCAATGGCTGCCTGCACGGCGGCAATACTGCCGGTCAATAACAGATACGATTTTCCGCACATACCGCGTGCCAACCGCACCTCTGCCAAATGCACCAATGCGGTTTTAGCGGCAATATCCGCCGCCACAATCGCGGCAGAAGAAGAAAACGTTTCCAAGATACCCAGCGCTTCCGGGTCACCGACATCCGCCGTTCCGTACAACGCCGCAAACAGCGATTCGTGCGGAGCACCCAACACAAAACTGTCAATCAACGGTTCGGGGTCTTGCACAGCAGCCGCGTCCACAGCAGCGCGCACCGCGCTGAGTTCACCGCTGATGAGCACTAGGTATTTACCGGGGCAAACCGTGCTGGCTTCCAGAATATCCACCTCGGCGGTTTTCACCATACGGTCCGCCGCACGCATACCGGAAGATACGGTTTTGTATTCTACCATACCAATGGCTTTATTCACGGTTAACCCTCCTTAACAGTAATGGTAATCACCCGTTCGGTGACATCCTTGACAACACCATCAAGCGGTGCATGTAATCCAACGCTGAGTGCGTCTGCGGCCGCGGCGGCAATCGGTTGTCCTGCCGTCACGCTGTCGCCGGCCTTGACCAACGGAACAGACGGGGCACCGATGTGCTGTGACAACAACAATTTCACTTGCGTCGGTATCACGTTTTCTTCGTACAACGGGGCCGGCTTGTTATAGACTTTCAGTCCCAACCGCGACATCAGTCGGTTCATCGGCACACGCCGATAGGAACGTGCCTCACTGACCGGCTCTAAAAGGGCATTAGTCGGCGGCTTCACACCGCGTTCGCGCAAACCGTTTTTGCACGCAGTGAGCAACATCCGCGGCGACAATCCCTGCACGCAGGAATACATCTCGCACAGACCGCAACCGGTACAGAAAGCGGCATTGACATACGGAGTCGCATCGTTGGTAACGCCATTAGAGGCGTACAACATAAACCGATGTGGTTCAATGGGATGCCCCAACAAATGACGTGGGCACAGTTCGGTGCAATAACTGCACTGGCAACACGTCGCCATCGCGCGTTTCATATCCAAAAACGGTTTGGTACGCTTTTTCTGCACAATGATGTGCGATTCCGGCAATACCAACACGGCATTGGTCGTTTTTGTCACCGGTTCTATCGGGCTACCTAAACGTCCCATCATCGGGCCGCCGTACACATACGCCGGCTCGTCAGTGGTGACGCCGCCAGCCAAGGCAATGAGGTCACTGACCGGTGTGCCGATGGGGGCACGCACCGTCAACGGATGCGCCACTTCACCGGCAATCGTTACAAATTTGTGCGTCAGGGCTTTCCCGGCGAGTAAACGGGACATATTGTACACCGTTTCCACATTAAAGACGGTCACTCCGACCGAAATCGGTAACGCACCGGGCGCTACTACACGATGGGTGGCTTCATAAATCATCACCACTTCATCACCGGCAGGATATACCTCCGGCAGGGCGCACATCGACATATTATCAAAGGTTTCCAACAACGGGGTTACCGCATCAATCGTACGTTTATACGAACGCTTGACCGCGATAATCACCGAAGTCGCACCTATGGTTTTCGCAACCAAATCCAACGTGCGAAGAATGTCCTCCGCATACCGTTCCAACACCTGACGGTGCAGTTTCAGCAACGGTTCACATTCGGCACAGTTGAGAATCAACGTATCGGCGCGGGCATCCAGTTTGGCATAGGACGGAAATCCTGCTCCACCGGCACCGACGACACCGCCGTCTTTCAAAAGAATCTTCAGCTCATCGAGTGTCATTTATCCATCACTCCGGCAAGCCCGATGCCGCTATCCACGATGCCGACAATGGCGGCATCAATCGGCGACTCTGCCATACCACAACCGATGCGTGCGGCACTGCCGGTAGCCACCAGTACGATTTCTCCGTTACCGGCGCCGACATTATCCACAGCCACAATCCGTTTGGTAGCATCCCCGAGTTCGGCAAGAGGCTCTATCACCATAAATTTACTGCCAATTAAATTTTCATTTTTACGAGTGGAGACGATACTGCCTACCACTTTCCCGACCAGCATGAGTTCGTTCCCCTTTACTTCAAATTGGTGTCCGCCGTCCGACGGACAAACGCGGAGAGAGTCGACGCTCTCTCCGCGTCGAACGTCCGAATCGGATTACTTCAGCGTGGGCAAAATTTTCTCCACATCCGTGTGCGGACGCGGAATGACGTGAGTTGCCACCAGCTCGCCCAGTTTG
>JAZSOY010000169.1:0-3297 GCA_045537155.1 Acutalibacteraceae bacterium | reverse complement strand
GGCGAACTGGTGCACTGGAACGCAAAGTCGGCATAATATCCGCCAAACGCTGCTTTCACACCCTCTGCCAAGGCTTCTACACCCTTATATTCCTTAAAGTTAACGGCCGCCGTAGCACCCATTTCCTTCGCAAAATTCAAACGTTTTTCTTCGCCGTCCACCGCGACGATGTTTTCAATACCCATGGTGCGCAAAATCGCGATACAAATCAAGCCAATCGGACCGCAGCCCTGCACCACCACGCGGCTGTTGAACCGCAAAATACCGGTGGTCTTGGCGCGTTCCACCGCGTGAATTAACACGGCACACGGCTCAATCAAAATACGCGAATCCAAATCCAAGTCACTGACATTGAAGATGGTGGAACCGCCGCGCACCAATATGTAATCGGCGAACCAACCGTTCAAGTGCACATCGTCGTCCGGCACCAAGCCGTACACATCTGCGCCACCGACATTCTGTTTGTTCATATCAAACATCGTAATATCAGGATTGTCTTTGAAAATCATGCAGGTGACCACTTTGTCACCGATGTTCAGTGGTTTACCGGCACTGTCTTTTTTGACGTTTTTGCCCATCTTCACCACTTCACCGGTACCTTCGTGACCGAGTGCAACCGGAATCAATCCGAACGGGTCGCGTTTGAATTCGTGCGCATCGGTGCCGCAAACGCCGCAACCTTCCACGCGAACCAACACGTCGTCATCCCCGACTTCCGGCATCGGGAATTCTTTGATTTCAAATTTCTCCAACTGCGTCAGCATCGCTACGCGCGCCGTTTTCGGAATTGCGGCGGATGAACGTGCCGCCGGCGCCGGCGCCGCACCGGAAGGGGTTTTCATCCCCTCAAGTACTTGCCGAACAATTTCCTCAATGTTTTGAGAGTTAATATCCATTATACTGTTCCTCCGCTTCTTTCAAATACCGCTTTTCCATAAGCGGCAAGTGCCGTATCTTGTGCTTCGCTTCCTCCGCTGACACCTAAGCCGCCGACTATGGTATCTCCGACACAGAGCGGCTCGCCGCCGCCGAATATCACGATGTGTCCCTCGTTGGTAAACTGAATACCGTATAACTCACCGCCGGGTTGTGCCAGCGGCTTGAGCTGCGCTGTGGACATTTTCAGTGCCGTGACGGTGAACGCCTTTTGCAAAGCAATATCATAACTGGCGATGTACGCATCATCCATACACTCAACAAGGATAGGGCGTCCGGCACGGTCGGCAATCGCCACCACCGCTTTAACCCCGATTCGTTGTGCCTCCTGCCGGATGGCCTCCGACAACCGGCGTGCGGTTTCCAACGTGAGTGTTCCCGTCACTTGACGAACCACATCATCCACTACAGAGCGCAGCGTGTGCTCGTCGAAATATGCCATCGCTTATTTCCCCAACTTTTCCAACACCATACGGGTGATGGCAGCGACGGTATCTTCCGAAGCCGTTTCACCGGCGCAAACACTCTCGCACGTATTGGTACGGCAACCGTGGCAACTGGGTTTACCGGCCTTGGCATTCACACACATATCAGCCGGATGCTTACCCTTTAAGCCATATTGGCTACGCATCGAATACAAACGTTTCACCTGAGCGTCAGACAACTCCTGCGGGCCGCCGAGCAACTGGGAAATGAAGAGCAGTTGCGCATAGAACTCAACCGACTCCATTTTGTGATACGCACCCAACAGCGAATCGGCATACGTCAAAGCACCGTGGTTTTCCAACAACACCGCATCAAAATACTGCAAATACTTGGACACCGCATCCGGAATTTCTTCCGTAGACGGCGTGCCGTACTCGGCAATCGGTACGCAACCCAAGCCGAGAACCGCTTCCGGCATAATCGGCTGGCTCAGCGGAATACCGGCAATTGCAAAACCGGTCGCATACATCGGGTGTGCGTGAACGACCGACTGCACATCGGGACGTTCTTTGTAAACACGCATATGCATCTTGATTTCCGAAGACGGCTTGAATCCCTTGTTGGCTTGCAACACCTTACCGTCACGGTCTACTTTACAGATAAATTCCGGTGTCATAAATCCCTTACTGACACCGGTAGGGGTGCAAAGATACTCATTGTCATTGAGTTTCACGGAGATGTTGCCGTCATTGGCGGCGACCATACCCTTATTATAGATACGACGGCCGATTTCGCACATTTCCTTTTTAATCTCATATTCGTTGACCATCATGCATTCTCCTTTACAGTGATTTTTGTGATTTTCTGTGTTTTCGCTACTTCGTTACCTATATCCTAGCATACATTTCTGATAAAGTCAACAGATTTCTTTTGTTTTTTCTTTATTTTTGTTGAATTTCTTTTGTTTTTGGTTGGTTTTTTATGAAAATAAGACTTTTTTCGCGACAAGCAAGGTGGGTTTCTGCCCCATTTTTGCTGCTTTTGGGCAGTACATCTCACACAAAACCGCATACAGGGCAACAAAAAACAACCGTCTTCTTAACGAAAACGGTTGTTTTGTCTTGATATCTTTACTACTTAATTATAGAGATGCTCATGCAGTTTTTGCACTGTCGCTTTTGGGTCCGTCAACAACAGACCGGCACCGCCGTTGATATAGGCGCCCTTGTATTCTCCGCTTTGCGGAACAGAATACGACATCTCCACTTTATAACCGGTATATTTCACCGCGCTGGCGGCGAATGCCAAAAACTCATCCGATGACATATTGGTATCCACGCACTCTAAGGCTTTGTAAATAACCGATACCAACTGCGCATAATTCATTGTCTTCGCCTTTTGAATCATCAACGATACCACTTCGCGTTGCCGCTCGGTGCGTTTGAAGTCGCTGTCCAGTTTTCGAATGCGCGCATATTGCATCGCTTGGAATCCGCTGAGATGATACACACCCGGTTCCCCTTTAAGCGAATAATAGCCGTTGGCGCCGTTGCAATCATCCAATCGACCGGGTTTGGGGATTTCCACCGTGCAACCATAGCCGGGGATTTGTGTCATTTCCTTGGCAGTGAGTTTGATATCCAAACCGCCAATGGCATCAATCACAATCGGCAACACTTTGAAATTAACACCGATATAATCGTCAATATCCAGACGGAAATTTTGGATAATCATTTGGTTTTGCAATTTGTGTCTGCCGTAAGCGTATGCCGCGTTTAATTTACAGATATCGTCTTTGCCATCTCCGTTTTTGTCACGGCCGGGAATACTTACCCACGTATCCCGCAGCAAGGAAACCAACTTAATGGTTTTCGCCTTGTCGTTGATGGACAATATCATTGTGGTGTCTGAGCGACCGCTGAAGGTATTACTGTC